>JAATGE010000581.1 GCA_015654825.1 Rhodospirillales bacterium | reverse complement strand
GTGCAGGTCAACACCGGCAAAGCCTGCCACCGCGATGCGCACATGGTCGGCCACGCGATCGATCACCTGTCGCCCAAGCCAGGCAGCCTGCTGTTTATCGAGAACGTCGGCAACCTGGTATGCCCGGCCGCCTTCGATCTAGGCGAGGCGCACAAAGTCGTGGTGCTGTCGGTGACGGAAGGTGAAGACAAGCCCTTGAAGTATCCGAATATGTTTGCCGCCGCCGATCTGATGCTGCTGAACAAATCCGATTTGCTGCCGCACCTCGAATTCGATGTCGACGCCTGCGTCGCTGCGGCGTTGCAAGTCAATCCGCGCATTCAGATCATGACCGTCTCGGCCCGCACCGGTGAAGGCCTGGCCTCCCTCTACGCCTGGATAGAAAGCCGTGCCCGTACAATTAACGGGGGTCTGGGGCCGTCGTGCGCAGCACGCTTTCGCGTGACAGCCCCGGCCGGTCCAGCGCAGAGCCCTGGCCTTCCTTCCGCTCACTGATGTACGAGGCAAACCCCACAACCAAACCCGACCGCCTGCGCATCCGCGTAACGGGTGCCGTCCAGGGCGTAGGTTTCCGCCCATTCGTCCACCGCCTGGCGGAGCGTTACGGCCTATCAGGCTTCGTACTCAACGACACCAGCGGCGTCCTGGCGGAAATCGAAGGCACGTCGCTCGACCAATTCATGGCGGAACTACAACGTGAGCCGCCACCGCTCGCCCGTATCGACGGCGTGGATGTAACGCCCGTGCCGCGCAACGGCCAACGCGGTTTCGCGATCCGCGCCAGCGTACCCGGTGGCGATGGGCAAAGCCGGATCGTTCCCGATGCGGCGACATGCCCCTCCTGCCTCGACGAACTGTTCGATCCGGCAAGCCGCTTTCACCTCTACCCTTTCGTGACCTGCACGAACTGCGGCCCGCGCTTCACGATCGCCAGCCGCGTGCCCTACGATCGGCGGAACACGTCAATGGCGCATTTCGCGCCATGCGACGCCTGCGAGGCGGACTATGCCGATCCAGCAAGCCGCCGCTTCCACGCCGAAACAATCGCCTGCGCCGCCTGTGGCCCCCGCCTGAGCCACTCGCCGCACGACATCGCCGCTGCACTCCTCGACGGAACGATCGTTGCCCTGAAAGGGATCGGCGGCTTCCATCTGATGTGCGACGCGACGAACGAAGCCTCGGTGCAAACACTGCGCCGCCGCAAGGCGCGTCCGCACAAGCCGTTCGCGCTGATGGTCGCGAATGCCGCGTGCGTCGAACAGATCGGCATGCCAACCCAGTCCGAACGGGCCCTGCTCCGTCACACGGCGCGCCCGATTGTCATGATACAAGGCAATGGCCGCCTGGCGCCCTCGGTGGCGCCCGGCCTCGACCGCATCGGGGTAATGCTGCCATCGGCGCCCGTTCATCACCTGCTGTTCCATGCTCTCGCCAGCGCAATGAAAGACCCGTCCGGCCCCGTCGCGCTCGTTGCGACCAGCGCGAATGCCGCCGGCGAGCCGCTGATTACCGATGACGCCGAGGCGCACCGCGCGCTCGCCGGCATCGCCGACATGATCGTGACCCACGATCGGCCAATCCTGGCGCGCGCAGACGACACCGTCATGACCGTGATCGATGGCGCGCCCGCCTTCATTCGCCGCGCCCGCGGCTTCGTGCCGGATCCCATCGACCTCGGAGAGGACGGCCCCGCCGTGCTCGCGGTCGGCGGCCATCTGAAGGCAACGCTCTGCATTACGCGCGGCCGCGAAGCGTTCGTTTCGCAGCACATCGGCGATCTGACCAAGGCCGCCACGGTGCGATCCTACGAAGAAACCGCGCGGCGCATGCTGGCAATGCTCGACATATCGCCGGAACTCGTCGCGTGCGACCTGCACCCGGATTACCGCTCCACATTGTTCGCCGAAGCGCTCGGGCCAAAAATATTGCGGGTTCAGCATCACGCCGCGCACCTCGCCGCCGTCGCCGCCGAACATCATTTGCGCGGAACGGTTTTGGGTGTGGCGCTGGACGGGCATGGATACGGCAACGACGGTGGTGCCTGGGGCGGCGAACTGATCGCGCTCGAGGGCGCAGCATGGCGCCGGCTTGGCCATCTGTTTCCATTACCGATGCCGAGCGGCGACCGCACCGCGCGGGAGCCCTGGCGCATGGGTGTCGCCGCGCTGGCAGCGCTCGGCCGCGGCAGCGAAGCCGCCAATCGGTTTCCCACCATCCCGCAGGCCCCCCGCCTGGCGTCCCTGCTTGCCGCAGACAGCCAACGCGCAACCACCACCAGCATGGGCAGGCTGTTCGACGCCGCCGCGGCGCTGCTCGGCGTGTGCACGCACCAAAGCCACGAAGGCCAGGCAGCAATGCAACTGGAAGCCCTTGTCCGCAGCCCCACCGTCCTGCCGGGCGGCTACCGGATCACCAACGGAATTCTCGATTTCCGGCCACTGCTCGGCGCCCTGCTGACACGAGGCATGCAAGCCCGCGAGGGTGCCGAGCTATTCCACGGCACGCTGGTCGCAGGACTTGCTGCCTGGATCGGCGAATGCGCCGAACGCACAAGCCACCGGCAAATCGTGCTCGGCGGCGGCTGCCTGACGAACCGCGTATTGGCGGAAGGCCTGGTACACGCCCTGCGGGCCAGCAACCTCGTTGCGTGGTTGCCGCGCGCGGTGCCGGCGAACGACGGCGGCCTTTCGCTCGGGCAGGCGGCATTCGCCCGGGCGCATCTGATGGCAACCTCGTCCTCGTAACGATAATGCGGCGCCGCTCGCCAGGGAGTTGACCCCATGTGTCTCGCCATCCCGATCCGCGTCGAGGAAGTGCTGCCGGACGACATGGCGCGCGTCACGCTCGGCGGCGTCTCGAAACTCGTTTCCACCGCCCTGGTTGAGAACGTCCGGCGGGGTGACTATTTGCTGATCCATGTCGGTTTTGCGCTTGCCAGGCTCAATCCCGACGAGGCAGCGCGAACGCTCGCCATGATGCACGAGGCCGCCGTGCCCGGCCTTCCGGCAATGGCTGAAGCCGCGCCATGAAACATATCGACGAGTATCGCGACGGCGCGCTCGCCCGTTCTCTCGCCGCAGCGATCGCGCGGGAAGCAACTTCCGGCCGCCACTATCAGTTCATGGAGTTCTGCGGCGGTCACACCCATGCCATTTCTCGCTACGGGATCGAGGACCTTCTGCCGCCCAACGTGCAGATGGTGCACGGCCCGGGCTGCCCGGTCTGCGTGCTGCCGATCGGGCGCATCGACGACGCCATCAGGCTTGCCATGCGGCCGCAAGTCACGCTCTGCACCTACGCCGACCTGATGCGCGTACCGGCGTCCGGCGGCCACAATCTGTTGCGCGCCAAAGCGGCCGGCGCGGATATCCGCATGGTCTACTCGACGCTCGACGCAATCCGCATCGCCGCAACGGAGCTCGATCGCGAGGTAGTATTTTTTGCCGTCGGATTCGAAACAACCACGCCGCCGACCGCATTGGCCATCCGCCTGGCACGCCGCAAGCAGCTAAGCAATTTTTCCGTTATCTGCAACCATGTCCTGACCCCGCCAGCAATGCGCGCCATGCTCGGAGAGCCGGGCGGCGCGCACGTGCGTGTCGATGGCTTCGTCGGCCCGGCGCATGTCAGCACGATCATCGGCACCCAACCTTATGCCCAGTTCGCCACGGAATTCACCAAGCCGGTCGTCGTCGCCGGCTTCGAGCCACTCGACGTGGTGCAGGCCATTCTCATGCTGGTACGCCAGATCAACGAAGGGCGCCACGAGGTCGAAAACCAGTACATCCGCGCGGTCACCGCGGACGGCAATCTCATTGCGCAACGCGAAATTGCGGAAATCTTCGAACTGCGCCCCTCGTTCGAGTGGCGCGGCCTCGGCGAACTGCCGATGAGCGCCCTGCGACTGCGCGACGCCTACGCGGATCTCGACGCCGAGCGACGTTTTGAAGTCGCGACGGTTGCCGCCGCCGACAATCCGGCCTGCGAGTGTGGCGACATTCTGCGCGGCCTGAAAAAACCCGCCGACTGCAAATTGTTCGGCACGCTCTGCTCCCCCGAAACGCCGATGGGATCCTGCATGGTCTCGGCCGAGGGCGCATGCGCGGCGCACTGGACCTACGGTCGATTTCGCGACCGCGCGCGCGTCGCCGTCACCGTCACCGTCGCCGACAAGGCGTTCGCATGAGCACAATCAGGCTGCGCGCCCGCAGGCTTGATATCCGCCACGGCCGTATCGATCTTTCGCACGGCGCCGGCGGCCGCGCGACAGCGCAATTGATCGACGAAATATTCCGCAGCGCTTTCAATAACCCGATCCTCGATCAGGCCAACGACCAGGCCACGTTCGATGTACCCGCGGGCCGCATGGTGATGTCCACCGACGGCTACGTCATTTCCCCGCTCTTCTTCCCCGGCGGCGACATTGGCTCGCTCGCGGTGCACGGCACCATCAACGACGTGGCGATGGCCGGCGCCCGCCCGCTGCATCTCGCCGCCAGCTACATCATCGAGGAAGGCTTTCCGCTCGCCGACCTGCAGCGCATCGCCGCAAGCATGGGACGCGCCGCGGCCGAGGCGGGCGTCGCCATCGTGACCGGTGACACCAAGGTGGTCGAGCGCGGCAAGGGCGATGGCGTGTTCATCACAACGACCGGCATCGGCATCGTTCCGCCCGGTCTGCATCTTTCGGCGGAACTCGCGCGCCCCGGCGACGCGGTGATCCTCTCCGGCTGCATCGGCGATCATGGCGTCGCCATCATGTCGAAACGCGCCAATCTCGGCTTCGATACGGAAATCCGATCCGACAGCGCGGCGCTGCATGGCCTGGTGGCCGACATGGTGCGCACCGAAGGCGCCGCCCTTCGCCTGCTGCGCGACCCCACGCGCGGCGGCCTGGCCGCGACCCTGAACGAAATCGCGCAACACTCCAACGTCGGATTCCTGATCGACGAGGCCTCGATCAAGGTGCGGGAGGAGGTAGCAGCCGCCTGCGAGTTGCTGGGCCTGGACCCGCTCTATGTCGCCAATGAGGGCAAGCTGGTCGCAATCGTGGCCCCGGAAGCCGCGGATCGGCTTCTCGCGGTCATGCGCGCGCATACGCTTGGGCGCGATGCAGCGGCAATCGGAACGGTCGTCGCCGACGAGCAGCATTTCGTGCAGATGACGACCTCGTTCGGCGGCGGGCGGATTGTGGACTGGCTTTCGGGTGAGCAGCTTCCCCGGATATGTTAGTTTTGAAATTGCCACGCAGAGGGCTAGGGGCTTTGCCCCTAGGACCCCACTGGGGACTAGTCCCCAGACCCCAATTTTATTTGTTTTGTATTCGACATCGACATCGAGGGACTGCGCGCAGCGCATAGCAGCAGGGCTGACACAATGCAGCAACATTTGAGGCTGGCACACGATCTGGACTAAGTAGTTTCCGAGCCTGTCGCGAGGGAACCCCCGGCGTAAGGTTTGTCCACCGCAGGGGAGAACCAGAGCTTACGCAAGGTCCTCTGCGTCGCACGGGCAGGCGACCGATCTGCTCGTTCGCTGCACGCTCAACAGGCGGTAAGTGCTTGGTGTCGGCTCAGTTTGTTCCATGTGTCACCTCGCTTTGCGAGTCCGGGGGGACCCTCGGCATCTTCACGCCACGTGCGGCCGATCCCGCATGTTCAGCGTAAAGACAATCAAAAAGGACGAAATAATGGCCTACGACAGCGTCAACCCGTTCGACAACAAGCTTAACAAGTCCTTCGCAGACATCTCCGACAAGCAGCTCGAGGAGAAAATGGCAATCGCCGCGGCGTGCTTCGAAAAATGGCGACACACGAGCTACGCGCACCGGGCCGCGATCGTCGCCAAGGCGGCCAAGCTCCTGCATGAACAGGCCGACCATTTCGCGCACATCATGACCAAGGAAATGGGCAAGCGGATCAGCGAGGCGCGTGGCGAAGTCGAGTTCAGCTCGAACATTCTCGCCTACTACGCCAAAAACGCCGAACGCTTCCTGGCGGACGTGGAACTGCATCCGAGCCTCGGCGAAGGCCATATGGAGAGCAATCCCATCGGCGTGATCTTCGGCGTCGAACCCTGGAATTTCCCGTACTATCAGCTGGCGCGCGTCGCCGGGCCGCATCTGATGGCCGGCAACACGCTGGTCGTGAAGCACGCGGGCTGCGTGCCGCAATGCGCCATCGCGTTCGAAAAACTGTGGATCGACGCCGGCGCGCCCCCAGGCCTGTACACCAACCTGCTGATCTCGCACGGCCAGGCGGACCACGTCGTCGACGATGCGCGCGTCAAGGGCGTGGCACTGACCGGCAGCGTTGCCGCCGGCCGCAGCATCGCGGCGCGCGCGGGCCAAAACCTCAAGCCGTCGTCAATGGAGCTGGGCGGCAGCGACGCCTTCATCGTGCTCGAAGACGCCGACATGGACCACACGATCAAATGGGCAGTCTGGGGCCGCATGTATAATACCGGCCAGACCTGCTGCGCCGCGAAGCGCTTTATCGTCGTGGAGAAAGTCGCCGACAAGTTCCTGGAGAAATTCAAGACCGCGCTCGGCGCCCTGACGGCGGGCGATCCGATGGAGGAGAAAACCACGCTCGGGCCGCTATCGACGGAATCGGCGCTGGTGCAGCTCCTGGGCCAGGTTGACGCCGCGGTGTCGCATGGTGCGAAAATCGCAATGGGCGGCAAGCGCATCGATCGTCCCGGCGCGTTCATGGAGCCCACGATCCTGACCGACGTGAAGCCTGGCAATCCGGCTTTCCGGGACGAGTTCTTCGGCCCGGTCGCCATGTTCTTCCGCGTCAAGAACGAAGATGAAGCCATCGCACTGGCCAATGATTCCGACTTCGGCCTGGGCGGCTCGGTCTTCACCAAGGATCTCGAGCGCGGCAAGCGCGTGGCAAGCCGTGTAGATACCGGGATGATGTTCATCAACAACATCTCCTGGTCGGATGCCGAATTGCCATTCGGCGGCATCAAGGATTCCGGGTACGGAAGAGAGCTCGGCGACATGGGCATTCAGGCCTTCGTGAACAAGAAACTGGTGCGGTACGTAGAGGCTGAAGCCCCGGTTTAAGCAAAAAAAGGCCAGGGGGCTCTTCCCCCTGGACCCCCGTCGGCGTGCCGCCGCTGTCGTACGCGCTGCGCGGCGGGGGCCTAATCGTGGACCTCGGTGTCAATGCCGGACTCGCAACCAATAAAATTGGGGTCTGGGGCCTAAGGCCCCAGCGGGTCCAGGGCAGAGCCC
>JAATGE010000182.1 GCA_015654825.1 Rhodospirillales bacterium | reverse complement strand
GGGCCTACGGCCCCAGCTTGGTCCAGGGGCAGAGCCCCTGGCCTTTCCTTCCTGAACGCGCCTCGGCGCCCTGGCTGTGCGCGGCGGCGCGCGCTATGGACCTCCTGGCATGGCACCCAAAAAGCCCTCCGCCCCGCGCAGCAAGGCGGTTACCTTGCGCACCGCCAGCGGGCGCTCCACGGCCCAGCAGGCCTGGCTGCGGCGCCAACTCAATGACCCCTACGTCGCCGCGGCCCGTGCGCAGAACTACCGGTCGCGTGCCGCCTTCAAGCTGATCGAGCTGGATGACCGCTACCACCTGGTCCGCAAGGGCGCCCGCGTGGTCGACCTGGGCGCGGCACCCGGCGGCTGGGCTCAGGTGGCCATGCAACGCGGCGCCGCCATCGTTGTCGGCGTCGACCTGCTGCCGATCGATGAAATCGCCGGCGCGACGCTTCTGCAGGGCGATTTTGCCGACCCGGACATGCCGGCCCGGCTCGCTGCCCTGCTTGGCGGCAAGGCGGACCTGGTGCTGTCCGACATGGCTCCGAACACGATAGGCCACGGTCCGACCGACCATCTGCGCATCATGGCGCTGGCCGAGCTCGCGCTCGATTTCGCCATGAACATCCTCGCGCCCAGCGGCGCCTTCGTCACCAAGCTGTTCCAGGGCGGCTCCGAACGGGAAATGCTGGCGACGCTGAAACAGCATTTCGCCGCCGTGCGCCACGCCAAGCCCCCGGCCAGCCGCCGCGAAAGCAGCGAACTCTACGTCGTCGCCACCGGGTTCCGTTGACCTGACGGCTGCTTCCCGCAAGCCTCGATCATATGCCGTCGTCGCCCGGCGCCGTGAGCCCGGACCCGGGGCCGATCATGCCGAGCCGCCGGAACAAATCGATCAGCACCAGGTTGACGTTGAATTTGAAATCATCGGTGTCGCGCACGCGGGCGAACACATCCGCCAGCGACATGCGCTGAAAACTCTCCACTTCGCCGTCGCGCGCCACCGGCACGAAATCCTCGGGTAACTCCAGATCGAAACAATGTAGCCGGTCCCGCCGCAGCCCCTCCGGGCGCTCCATGGCATAGCTGACGATGCCCGCGAAGCGCGCCGCGCCGGCGAGGCTTGCGGGCATGCCCGCCTCCTCCGCGGCCTCCTTCACCAGAGTCCCGCGCGGGTCCATGCCGGCGCTGATCCCGCCGGCCACCAAATGATCGAGCTTGCCGGGGTCCAGTTGCTTGCCGGCCGCACGCCGCGCCACCCACAGGTCCCAGCCGGCCGCGGTGCGCACCAGGCCGTTCAGGTGCACGCCCTCGGCCGCGATGCCCAGGCGGGGCAGCGCGCCCCGATCCAGCTGCGCCAGCACCGCGCCGCCCGGCACCGCGCGTACGTCGAATTTTTCGCCGCGCGGCTGATACCACCCGGCCGCCGCCAGGGCGGCCGCGCACCGGGCGAGCCCCGCCGCGTCCGCCACCGCGACGCCCCCATCGCGCCGGCCGCATCCCTCCGCCCACAGCAGCAAGGCCACTTCCGGCAGCACGAACCCCACCGCGGCATCGCCCAGCATAAGGCGAAGATAGTGGCCCGGCAGCGACACATTGGCCGCCGCCGTGACGTGCCGCATCAGCCCATCCATTGCCCCGCCTTTGAAAGGCCGCCCGCGCGTGCCATCTGCCGGATCATGCGCGTCATGCAAACCTCACGCCTGGCCGTCCCAGGCGCTCCCCGTTCCAACGCGGACACAATCCGCTCCCTTCTTCCCTATCTCTGGCCGCACGGCGACACCGGTTCCCGCACCCGCGTCGTCATCGCGGTGGTCTGCCTGATCCTGGCCAAGGTCGCCACGGTCTATGTCCCGCTGATCTACTCGCATGCCGTCGATGCCTTGAGCCCTAAGGCAGGCGCACTGCCGCTCGTCGTCCCGGCCGCCCTGATCGTCGCCTACGGCCTGATGCGCCTCGCCTCCGCCGGCTTCGCCGAACTGCGCGACGCGGTGTTCGCCGCCGTGCAGCAGCGCACCGTACGCCGCGTGGCGCTCGAAACCTTCCAGCACATGCACCGGCTGTCGCTGCGCTTCCACCTCGATCGCCAGACCGGCGGCGTCTCCCGCGCCATCGAGCGCGGCAGCGCCGGCATCGAGCAGGTGCTGCGTTTCGCAGTGTTCAACATCGTCCCCACCATCGCCGAGCTGCTGATGGTGACGATCGTGCTGTGGCGCATCTTCGATTGGCGTTTCGCCGCCGTCACGTTGGGCGCCGTCGTGCTCTACATCGCGTTCACGCTGAGCTTTGCCACCTGGCGCGTGCGTTTCCGCCAGCGCATGAACGACCGCGATACCGAGGCCCAGTCCAAGGCCGTCGACTCGCTGCTGAATTACGAAACGGTCAAATATTTCGGCAACGAGGCGCACGAGGCGCGTCGCTTCGACGAGTCGCTCGCGGCCTACGAAAAAGCCGCGGTCAAAAGCCAGATCACGCTGAACTTCCTGAATATCGGCCAGGCCGCGATCATCTCCGCCGGCCTCGCCGTGGTCATGCTGATGAGCGCCCACGGCGTCGTGACCGGGCAGATGAGCGTCGGCAAATTCGTGCTGGCCAACACCTATCTGATGCAGCTCTACCAGCCGCTGAATTTTCTGGGATTCGCCTACAACACGATCAAGCAGGGACTGGTCGACATGGAGCAGATGTTCCGCCTGCTCAACGTGGACCAGGAAGTCGTGGACCGGCCCGGCGCCATCGACCTGCCCGGCCACCTGACCGACCGGCCGCCCTGCGAAGTGGAATTCCGCAACGTGCATTTCGGCTACCAGCCGGAACGCGAAATCCTCAAGGGCATCAGTTTCACCGTCCCCGCCGGACACAAGGTCGCCGTCGTCGGTCCCACCGGCGCCGGCAAATCAACGCTCTCCCGCCTGCTGTTCCGGTTTTACGACGTTACCTCCGGCCATGTGCTGATCGACGGCCGCGACATCCGCGACTACACCCAGGCCAGCCTGCGCGTCGCCATCGGCGTGGTGCCGCAGGACACCGTGCTGTTCAACGACACCATCCGCTACAACATCGCCTACGGCCGCCCCGGCGCCACCCAGGACCAGATCGAGCACGCCGCCCGGCTCGCCCGCGTGCATGATTTCGTTCTGCGCATGCCGGACGGCTACGATACCCGCGTCGGCGAACGCGGTTTGAAACTGTCCGGCGGCGAAAAGCAGCGCGTGGCAATCGCCCGCACGATCCTCAAGGATCCTCGGTTCCTGATCCTTGACGAGGCCACCAGCGCGCTCGATACGCGCACGGAACGCGACATCGAAGCCGCCCTGAACGCCGTCTCCGCCCAGCGGACTACGCTGGTGATCGCGCATCGTCTCAGCACCGTGGTGGACGCGGACCAAATTTTTGTTCTGGTCGACGGCCACATCGCCGAACGCGGCACCCACCGCGAACTCCTGGCCCGCGACGGAACGTACGCCGCTATGTGGGCGCTGCAGGCACAGGAGGAAGAGGTGGAGCCGGTGCCGGCGGGGTAGGGAGGAAGGCCAGGGCTCTGCCCCATAAGCGCGAACGTAAGGGATTTCTGAGCTCTG
>JAATGE010000477.1 GCA_015654825.1 Rhodospirillales bacterium | reverse complement strand
TCTGGGGCCTCAGGCCCCAGTGGGGTCCTAGGGGCAAAGCCCCTAGCCTACCACTCACCCAACCGGCCAGGCCGCCGGCGCCGGAACATCGTACGGCGGCTCGATGTCGGTGGTGCCGAAATCGGCGGGGCCGGTCACCTCCAGATATTCCATGTCGGGCGAGTAATCGTACAGATAGTGCCGGATACCCGGCTTCTGGTGCACGCAGTCGCCGGCGGAGACCAGTGTATCCTTGTCCTCGTACATGAATTTTGCCCAGCCCTTGAGCATCAGCACGATATGGAACTCGGCCTGATGCGTATGCCAGCCGGTCCCCTTTTCCGGCGGCAGGTTGGCGCGCACCAGTTGCGCGATCACGCGCCCATTGGTCGCCGCCGCGATGCCGAGATCGCGATACAGGAAAAAATCGCGCAGCCCCTGGCCCACGAACGCGGTGTCGCCCGGGCGCACGTGCGAAAATTTCGTCGACTCAATCGTATCCAGCATAGGGCCCTCCTCGGTCGTGTGGCAGGGCCGGTGCCGGCGTTTTCCCTGGCGGCGAGTATTGCAAACCCGGCCTCCGCGCTCAAGCATTCCGCGCGGCGTCCTAGCGCTCACGTTGCCGGAAGCTGGTCCCGCAACACGCGTGGCGGCACCTCGGCGATCGCGCCCCGCTCGAGGTTGCCCAGCTGAAACGGACCGTAAGCGATACGGATCAGCCGCGTTGTACCCAGCCCCAGCGACGCCATGACGCGCCGGATCTCGCGGTTCTTGCCCTCGTGGATCGACACGGTGAGCCACGCATTGCTGCCCTTGCGGCTATCCAGCCCGGCTTCGATAGGGCCGTAACGAACGCCGTCGATCACCAGCCCGCGGGCGAGGTTTTTCAGCGCGGCTTCGCTGACGTCGCCGTGCACGCGCACGCGGTAGCGCCGCAGCCACCCGGTGGACGGGAGTTCGAGACGGCGGGCCAGCGCGCCGTCGTTGGTCAGCAGCAACAGGCCCTCGCTGGTCAGGTCCAGCCGCCCGACGCTGACCACGCGCGGCAGGTCGGCCGGCAGCTTTTCGAACACCGTCGGCCGCCCCTTCGGGTCCTTGTGCGTCGTCATCAGGCCGTCCGGCTTGTGGTAGCGCCACAGGCGGGTGCGCTCCGGATTGTCGATCACCGTGCCGTTGACCTGCACGATATCGCCGGGACTGACGAACGTCGCGGGGTGCTCGACGCGCGCGTTGTTCAGGCTGACGCGGCCTTCGGTGAGCAGGCGCTCGGCGTCGCGCCGGCTGGCGACGCCGGCGCGGGCGAGCCATTTGGCGATGCGCTCACCTTCGCGGGGCGGAGGCGCGTCGGGGCCCGCCTCGGTCATGAGCGGGCGGCTTCGATCAGGGCCGCGAACAGCCGCGGGTCGCCTTGGTCGATCAGGAATTCCGGGTGCCACTGCACGCCGATGCAAAACGCATCGCCCGGCGCCTCGATGCCTTCGATGACGCCGTCCGGCGCGGTGGCGTTGACGGTGGCATGGCCGGGCGCCAGGACCGCCTGGTGATGGGAGGAATTCACCTGCATCGCGTCGGCGCGGACGATGCCGTGCAGGCGGGTGCCGCGCACGATCTGCACGGTATGGCCAGGCTCGTGGCGCGGGTTGGGCTGCTCATGCGGCAGGGCATCCGCCACGCTGTCCGGAATGTGCTGGATCAGCGTTCCGCCCAACGCCACGGCCAGCAACTGCTCGCCGCCGCAGATGCCCAGCACCGGCATGCCACGGGCGATGGCACCGCGCAGCAGCGAAAGCTCGGCCTCGGTGCGTCCCTGCTTCAGGCTGACGCTGGCGTGGGTTGCCGCATCGCCGTAGAGCGCGGGGGCAACATCGAACGCGCCGCCGGTGACCACCAGCGCGTCGATCGCGTCCAGCATCCCGTCGGCGTGGTCCGGCAAATGCGGCAGCGCCAGCGGCAGGCCGCCCGCCGCCGCGATCGCTTCCGCATAGTTGGTGCGCAGCGCATACCAGGGGTAGGCGGAGTAGCCGCCGGGCTTTTCGGCATCCAGCGTGAGGCCGATACGGGGGCGGGGCATGGCGCGCATGGGTGTGTGGTACTGCCACGCGCGGCCGGTGCCCAGGGGTATTGGGCGCGAGGCCAGGGCAATCGCATTTGCAAACCGCCAGCGCCCGCCCCAACTGGCGTCGGACGACAAGGCCCCATTCACAAAAGTTTTTGCTTCTTTGTTCAAAAAGAAGCACTTTTTCTTGTGCTTTTTGAAAAAAACAACCAGAGAACCTTTGTTAATTTGGCTTTCGTTTGGCGCGAGGTCGGACAATGACGCCAACACCGATGGATCTTGCACTGGAGGCGGCTCGGGCCGCGGCGGCGCGCGGCGAGGTGCCGGTCGGCGCCGTGGTGACCGGCCCCGACGGTGCCGTGCTGGCGGTCGCGGGCAACCAGGTGGAAGCCGACTGCGATGCCGCGGCGCACGCCGAATTACTGGCGCTGCGGGCGGCGGGCGCAGTATTGGGCTCGCCGCGGCTGACCGGGTGCGATCTGTGGGTGACGCTGGAGCCCTGCCCGATGTGCGCGACCGCCGCCGGGTTGTTCCGGGTGCGTCGCGTCCTGTTCGGGGCTTATGATACGAAGGGCGGCGGCATCGAGCACGGGCCGCGGGTATTCGAGACGGCGGCGAATTTACATCGGCCCGAAGTGATTGGCGGCCTGCGCGAGCGGGAGGCGGCGTCGTTGCTACGTGCGTTCTTTGCCGAACGGCGGCAGGCGTAATATTGAACACCTGAATTGGCGACCGTTGCAGCATTCGGGCCGACCATATGCGCGCCGGGTCGTCCGGCAGCTTCGTGCGGAAAATGATACACGGCAGCGCCGCGCACGACTGGACGGATAGAGTCGAGACTGATTTTATTTTTGCTCTGGGCGCTGTAACGAAACGCTACCGCTTTGGTAGGCATTGTGCCGGACGGCGGTGGGTCCGCCGTCGTGTGTTCCGCTTGGGGGTGGGCGGAGCAGCCGCTTCATGTGTGTTTCGCGCCACGCGCGAAAATCATGTCTGCAATTCGACTTACCACCCTTGCGTTCGTTCTGTTCTAAGATAGATAAATTGTCTTCGCGGACCATTACGGCACCGCGGGGGCGAATGCCCTGGACGGACCACGCATGCCGAGTCTGTCGCACCGTTTCGCAAGAGCCGCGCTGATCGTGACCTGCACGACGCTGCTCGGCGTCGGACTGGTGGCGGCCAGGCGCGAACCCCTCGCGGCAATGCGTTCGCTTCGCAAAATGTTTCCGGCATGGCATCTCGATGCGGTGCTGTTATTCGGCGTGGTCGGCGTGCTGGGCCTCTCGTTCCTGGATCTCCTGCAGCGTCCACGACAAACGACAGCCAGCCCGCCACTCGCCGCCGCGAAGCCCGAGCTGCTGGACGCGCTGACCGGCTTGCCCAGCCGTGCGGCATTCCACGATGCCATCAGCGCCATGCTGGCGGCCGGCCTGCCGGGCGGCCTGCTGGTTATGGACGTGGATGGCCTGCGCACCGTACCGCATGGCGACAGCAGCAGCATCGGCGAGGTGCTGTTGCAGGAGTTCGCCGGCAGCCTGGCAAGCCTCGCCCCCGTAACATCGCACCTGGCTCGGCTGCGCGGCGATGAATTCGGCGTGCTGGTTCCCGGCATCGATGCGGCGACGTTGCAAAGCGAGGCCGGACTGCTGCTGCGCGGCCTGTCGGCGCCGTTCGCGCTGGCGGGTCGCCGATTTGAGCTGCCGGTCAGCATCGGGGCAGCCATGTTGCCCGATCATGGCAACAGTTTCGAAGGCGCAATACGTGCGGCCGAGCTCGCCCTGCAGCAAGCCAAGGCCGCCGGCGGCGGTGCCTATATGTTCGAGCCGGCACTGGCCTCCACCGTGGAAGCGCGGTCGGAACTGCGGGCGGAGTTCCGAGCGGCGCTCGCCGCCGGCGAAGTGGTCCCCTACTACCAGCCGATCGTCGACCTCGCCGACGGCAGCGTCGCCGGCTTCGAAGTCCTGGCGCGATGGCACCACCCGGCGCGCGGCGTGCTGGCACCGGACAATTTCATCCCCCTGGCGGAGGAGCAGCGGCTGTGCGCCGAACTCAGCCTGTCCCTGCTGCGCCAGGTGATCGAGGATGCCCGTAACTGGCCCCAAGCCTGGACGTTCGCGTTCAACGCGTCCCCGACCCAGCTGCGCGAACTGGTCGAGTTCGTCCGCGACCCGACGCAAGTTCCCGCCAACATGCTGGACCCGAAGCGGATCGAGCTGGAACTGACCGAGAACGCATTGATCAAGGACATGGAGCTGGCCCGCGATGTGGTGCACGCCATGCACCGCGGCGGCGTCAAGGTCGTGCTTGACGATTTCGGCACCGGTTACGCGAACTTCCTGCATCTGCGGGATATCCCGTTCGATCGCATTAAGATCGACAAGACCTTCATCAAGGACATGCTCAACGACAGCCGCACTGAAGCCTGCGTGCGCGCCATGCTGGCCCTCGGCGCAAGCCTCGGCGTCAGCGTCACGGCCGAAGGCGTGGAGACCGAGGCAGCGGCCGCCCGGCTACGCGACATGGGCTGCAATTTCGCCCAGGGCTACCTGTTCTCCCCCCCCGTGCCCGCGGCCGCGGTGCCGCAATTCGCCCGGGGTTGATCGGGTGAAGGAAGGCCAGGGGGCTCTGCCCCCTGGACCCCCGCTAAGGACAAGTCCTTAGAACCTGCTTAATCAGTCGGAGGACAGGGAGGGGGGCAACTCGGCCTTGCCCACGCACTCGCTGCCCGCTTGATACCAGGCCAAGCCCGGGGCGGCTTGCGCCCGGCGGTGGGCGTCCCATTTAGCGGCACCATGCAAACAATTCCTTCCGCCAGCACCGACCCGACAGGCTGGCACGGCACCACGATCCTCTGCGTCCGGCACGGCGGGCAGGTGGCTATGGCCGGCGACGGCCAGGTGACGATGGGTCAGACCGTGATTAAGGGCAACGCCAAGAAGGTGCGCCGGATTGGCAGCGGCGGCCACGTGATTACCGGCTTTGCCGGCGCCACGGCGGACGCGTTCACGTTACTGGAGCGGCTCGAGGCCAAGCTGGAGCGGTTTCCGAACCAGCTTGAGCGCGCCTGCGTCGAGTTGGCGAAGGACTGGCGCACCGACCGCTATCTGCGCCGGCTGGAGGCGATGATGGCCGTCGCCGACAAGGACCGTTCGTTCACGCTAACCGGCACCGGCGACGTGCTGGAGCCGGAGGATGGCGTCATTGCGATCGGCTCCGGCGGCAACTACGCGCTGGCCGCGGCACGGGCGCTGATTTCGGTCGAGGGGCTTTCGGCCGAGGAGATCGCCCGCCGGTCGCTCGGGATTGCCGCCGACATCTGCGTCTATACCAATCACTCTATCATTGTTGAGGTGCTGTAAGTGGACGTGCCCACCATGAGCCCGCGGGAGATCGTCTCCGAGCTCGATCGTTTCATTGTTGGTCAGGATGACGCCAAGCGCGCGGTTGCGATCGCGCTGCGCAACCGCTGGCGCCGCGTGCAATTGCCGGAGGGTTTGCGCGAGGAAGTGGTGCCGAAGAACATCCTGATGATAGGGCCGACCGGCTGCGGCAAAACGGAGATCGCGCGCCGGCTGGCGAAACTCGCGCAGGCGCCATTTCTAAAGGTTGAGGCAACGAAGTTCACCGAAGTCGGCTATGTCGGCCGCGACGTGGACAGCATCGTGCGCGACCTGGTGGAAGTCTCCATCAACATGCTGCGCGACGCCGGCCGCCGCGAGGTGCAGGCGAAGGCCGAGCAGGGCGCGGAAGAAAAACTTGTCGATGCACTGGTCGGCGGCACCGCCGCGGCCGAAACCCAGAGCAAGTTCAGAAAGATGCTGCGCGCCGGCGAGCTGGAGGACAATGACGTCGAAGTGTCCCTGACCGAGGCTCCCAAATACGGCGTCATAGGCCAGATCGATCTGCCTGGCGTGCC
>JAATGE010000476.1 GCA_015654825.1 Rhodospirillales bacterium | reverse complement strand
GGCTGATCTATCGGCTCGCCCTGGAAGGGGACGGCACGTCTGGCCCCATGGGTGTCAAGAACATCACGACTTATCTCAACGCCCGCCGCATCTTCACCCGTGACGGCGGGCGCTGGGGCATCGGGCAGTTGCATCGCGTGCTGACCCGAACGACCTACATCGGCCATCACGAGTTCAACAAGAGCAGCCCCAAGAGCGGGCAGAAGCCGGCCGGTGAAGTCGTGACGGCCGAGGTGCCGCCGCTGATCGACCAGGCCACCTTCGACGCCGTGCAAGCGCATCTGCGCGCCCGCAACCCGAAGGTCACGCCGGCGCGCGTCGTCAGCGGCCCCACCCTCCTTACCGGCATCTGCTTCTGTGCCGCGTGCGGCGGCGCCATGACGCTCAGGACAGGGAAGGGTGGGCGCTACCGCTACTACACCTGCTCCATCAAGGCCCGTCAGGGTGAGACCGGCTGCAAAGGCCGTTCGATCCCGATGGAGAAGCTGGACGATCTCGTCGCCGGCCATATCGCAGACAGGCTGCTTCAGCCGCAACGTCTCGAAGAGGTGCTGGCTTCGGTGCTCGATCACCGGCAGGAGCGAGCCGAGCGCCGCCGCGAGCATATCGCCGAGCTGAACCAGCGGGCCGCGGAAGCCGATCTACGGCTTAAGCGGCTTTACGACGCCATCGAAAGCGGCGTCGCCGATCTAGACGACCCGGCGCTCAAGGACCGCGTCGCCGGCCTCAAATCGATTCGTGACCAAGCACAGGCTGAGGCGGAGCGAGCGGCCGCCACGCTCGAAGGCGCCGGCCAACAGACTATCACGTCGGCCATGGTGCGCAGGTTCGCTGCGACCGCTCGTGAGCGGATACGGATCGCCGGCGGCGGCTACCGTCGCGATCATCTTCGCGCCCTCGCCCAGCGCGTCGAGGTCACGGACGGCGAGGTCCGCATCATGGGATCGAAGAGCGATCTACTCAGAACGCTTGCAGCCGCCTCGGGCGTAAAATCGGCTGCGCCCGGCGTTCGCGGTTCTGTTCCGAATTGGCGTCCCGTACGGGATTCGAACCCGTGTTACCAACGTGAAAGGCTAGTGTCCTGGGCCTCTAGACGAACGGGACGGAAGCCGGGGTGGGTAGCTTCGCCCGACCGCCCGGTCAAGGGCGGCAAGGCCAGGGCTCTGCCGGGACCCGCGGCGGCCTTCGGCCCCTGACCCTAATTTTTTAGGTTTCGGGAATGACATCGAAGCGCGGCTGCAACGCTAAGCCCCTGCCGGCGGCGGCTGCCCGCGCGACTTCGGGACCATGGGATCCATGCACGCCCATGGCGGCGCCTCATCGGTCCAGATCGTCGCTGCCGGCATGAGCTCATCGCGGCGATCCAATGCGCCGGCGCGAACAATCAGCAGATGCGGGCGTGCGACCGCGGCGCTGAACAGTTGCGTGCCGCAAATCGGGCAAAAGCTCCGGTGCATTTCATTGCCGCTATCCGCGGTACTGACATATGTCCGCACCTCGCCAGTGATGTGCACGGCATCAGTCGGAAAGCACACATTCACCGTAGCGTTCCCCGCGCCGAGATACTGGCACAGCCGACACCAGCAGACACGCACGGTAATCGGCGGTGCATCGACGGAAAAACGCACTGCGCCACACAGGCAGCCGCCGGTTTGATGGGAAGCTGTCAGATGTTTCGGCTGCGACATTCAAGTTATCCGATTCCTGTGGGCACCACGGGGTGGACCTGCCGTCCGCCGCCCGGCCTTAACTTCACGCCAAAGCCGCATCCTGCACGATAAAACTCGCGCTCTCGCTCCCGTTCCAAACCTCCGCCCGCAAATGCCCGGCCAGATGCAACAGCCCCCCCGCCCGGTCGGTCAGCGCCTGCGCCACAGCCCCCTCGCCCGCGCGGAACAGCAGCGCCTTCACCCGCCCCCCGTCGCCCTCCACGAACGCCCGCACCGTGTTGCCGTCATTCCCCAGCCGATCCACGCGCGATACCCGCACGGCCGGCAGCACCAGAACCGGCTCCTCGTTCCCATTACCGAACGGCGCCAACCGCCCCAGCCCACGGGCCAGCGGCAAATTGGCGCCCCCGGCGGCCACCACCGCCTCCACATCCAGATGCGGCCGCGGCGGCAAACGCAGCACCGCCTCCATGCGCGCACACAGAAAATCATGGAACGCCTGCTGCCGCTCCGCCGCGAACGAAAACCCCGCGGCCATCGTGTGGCCCCCACCCGTCGCCAGCAGCCCGCCCTGCCGCGCCGCAATCACCACCGCACCAAGATCGATACCGGGAACCGAACGACCGGACCCCTTTACGACACCATCCGCCAAGCCGCCCACGCACGCCGGCCGGTTGAATTTCTCCCGCAGCCTCCCAGCAACGATGCCGACCACGCCCGGGTGCCAGGTCGCCCCGCACACCAAAAGCACCGGCAGCCCAGCCTGCATCTGTGCCTCCGCCGCCAGCATGGCCGCCTCCAGCACGCCGGCCTCCACCGTCTGCCGCTGCCGATTCACCGCATCCAGCCGCTCGGCCAGCGCACGCGCATCGAGCGCGTCCTCGCACAGCAGCAGGCGCAGCCCAAGATCGGCCTCGCTGATGCGCCCCCCCGCATTGATACGCGGCCCGAGACCGAGACCACATTTCGTCGCCGTTGGGTGCCTTGGTGTGACGGCGAGTT
>JAATGE010000313.1 GCA_015654825.1 Rhodospirillales bacterium | reverse complement strand
GATGCCGGCGGCCTTGCGCGATCGGGTGCTTGGGGGTTTGCCGCGGGTTGCGCAGACGTGGGACCATCGGTGCGCGGCGCATGAATATCGCGCGTTGATTTCGGGGCACTCGGATTTTGTGGTGTTCAATCGGCTGATGCCCTGGGACCATTTGCCGGGGGTGCTGCTGCATGCTGAGGCGGGGGGTTTTTCGGGAAAATTCGATGGGACGGGGTACCGGCCTGGGGAGGTTGGGGGTGGGCTTATTTGTGCGCCGGACGGTGGGGCTTGGGGGGCGTTGCGGGAGGGGCTGCTGGGTGGGTTGGGGTGAGGCTGGAGGATGTGTTGCGGATGGGATTGCGTATCCGCGGGCTATTGCCGGAAGGGTTGGCAAGTAGGGCCGTTGGTATGACGAGCTCAAGCGACGGAAATAATGAGCTTGCCTGTCACGCGCCCGTTGGCGCTGATCTCCTGCGCTTCTGCGGTGTGTTCGAGTGGAAAGGTCTTTTCCACGTGCAACCGGAAAAGGCCCTTTGTGCAAAGCCGCGCCACGTCGGCAAAAATACGCTCCGGATCTTTCGGCGGGCCATGCGAGAACTTCGCGCCATACTGCTCCGCGGAGAAATCGGCTACGGAAAGAACGTGTGACGGATCGCCGACAATCTCTATCAACTCAGGAATAATACCCGAGCCGGCGAGATCGAGGGCTGCGTTCACGCCCTGTGGGGCCAACTGCCGCACGCGTTCCGCCAGGCCCGGTCCGTATGTGGTCGGGATGGCGCCGAGGTCGCGCAAATAATCATGCTTTTGCGGGCTCGCGGTGCCGATGACGGTGATGCCGCGCAGACGCGCGAATTGGAGGGTTGCCGAACCAATTCCACCCGCGGCGCCGCTGACCAGAAGCGTTTGACCGGATTTCACGCCGACTTCATCGAGGGCGCGCGTTGCGGTGTCGACGATGACCGGGAGGCCGCCGGCAATTTCGAACGGCAGATCGTCCGGCTTATGAACCCAGTGCGTGAGAACCGCGTATTGGGCCATGGTGTTCTCGCCGAAGCCGAAGACGGCGTCGCCCACCGAAACGTTGGCAACGCCGGGGCCGATCTCGTCCACGATGCCCGACGCCTCGACGCCGAAACCGGAGGGAAAAGTTACGGCTTCGAACTCACGATATTGACCGTCCCGGCGTTTCCAGTCGGATGGATTTACGCCGGCGGCCCGGACTGCGATGCGCAC
This sequence comes from Rhodospirillales bacterium, assembly GCA_015654825.1. Classification (GTDB taxonomy): domain Bacteria; phylum Pseudomonadota; class Alphaproteobacteria; order Acetobacterales; family Acetobacteraceae; genus CAJCIS01. Next base: position 1,442 of record JAATGE010000313.1, on the reverse strand, counting down.
CTGGCCGGGGCCTGCATGCGGCTCATCGACGTGAACGAGGCGAACGACCTCCGGCCCGCCATATTCGCTGAACTGCACTGCCTTCATAATGTTTTGCTTTCGGGTTGAAGCCGCTGGCGGAGGACGAGGGGGATTGCGATCGCATTGACCAGCACGGCCGAGAGCCAGATGGCGCCGGGCCAATGCGCGCGAACGACGAAATAGAACGTTGAGAAAACAAGCGGCCCGATGATCGATGCGAGGCTGACGGCGGACGCCAGCACGCCCTGGAACTGGCCCTGCCGGCTGTCGTCGACGAGGCGGGTGGCAAGCGACTGCAGAACGGGGGTTCCGATGCCCGCGAGGGCGAAGACCGGCATGATCGCAAACACCATCCAGCCATGCGTCGCGAAAGCCATGACGACCAGCGCCAGACAGGCGCCGGCGATACCGGTGAGGATGGTCCAGCGCTCGCCGAGCCACTTGACGGCGGGTCCGGGCAGGAAGGCCTGGGCAAGTGCCTGGCACACGCCGAAGGCACCGAGCGACAGCCCAACCCACAGGCCGTTCCACCGGAAAACGTCATTGCCCCACAGGGCCCAGCAGACGCCGTAGACTTCGCCCGTCGCACTCAGCACGAAGAAGATCGTAACGATGGGCATCAGGTTGTTCATGGCGAACACCCAGCGCAGGGGGCGCAACGGATTGAGTGCCGCGAGGTCGATTTTTTCGCGGCTCGGCGTGCGTGACTCCGGAAGCACGAACCACGCGAGGAGTAGATTGCCCGCGTTCAGGAGTGCGGCAGCGATGAATGGGAGGCGCAGCCAATAGTCGCCGAGCACGCCGCCGAGAACCGGGCCGAGGATAAAGCCGATGCCGAACATCGCGTTGAACAGGCCAAAGCGCTTGGCGCGTGTGTCTTGCGGCGAAATGTCCGTGATGTACGCTGTTGCCACCGCGATATTGGCGCTGGTCAAGCCCGCGATCGCGCGGCCGATGAACAGCAACCAGAGGTTCGGGGCAAACGCCATCAGTATGTAGTTGATGGCCGCGCCGGCGAGGGAGATCAGCAGAACGGGGCGTCGGCCAAGACGGTCGCTCAATGCGCCGAGGACGGGCGCGAAGATGAATTGCATTGCCGCGTAAAGCGCGGTCAGGACACCGATGTAGGGCGCGACGTTGCGGGCGTGGGTCACGGTTTCGATGAGGCGCGGCAGGATGGGAAAGATCAGGCCGATCCCGACTGCGTCGAGGCCGATGGCGGTGAAGATGACGACAAGCGGCTTGTTCATCGCGGCGTTTCCGGCCGATGCGACCCAGCGCGCATCCACAGACGCTCCGGCGCGAGGACCCGAACGCTTCCCAAGGCCGACGCGACGCCGAAGAGGAGGCCTAAAAGGCCTGCTCCCCTCCTCACCGGATCTGCATGCGCCATAATGTACGTGATACTAAATTGGACTTAG
>JAATGE010000083.1 GCA_015654825.1 Rhodospirillales bacterium | reverse complement strand
CTAGTGCCGCCGTAACCCGTCACGCCCGGTTTAGCTCGGCCGTTTCCGCAAGTTGTATCTGCTGCCGGTCAAAAATTCACAGGCTCTCTGCCCTGGACCCGCTGGGGCCTGAGGCCCCAGACCCCCACTCATTGGGGGGAACGGCGAAGCCTGAAATCCATATCGGGTAATGGCTTCGCCGGGGAGACGATGAGGCCGCGCAGCGTTAATTGGGGTCTGGGGACTTGTCCCCAGCGGGTCCAGGGCAGAGCCCTGGCCTTGCCTTTGCTGGCCTTTCTTTTCAGCCGCCCCAATCCCGGTTAGCGTTGCTCCCAACAGGGGAGCCCCCATGACCGAGATCTATGATTTTTCCGCCAAGGCGATCGACGGCGACGAGGTGAAGCTCGGCGAGTATCGCGGGCAGGTGCTGCTGGTGGTGAACACCGCCAGCAAGTGCGGGTTCACGCCGCAATATGCCGGGCTGGAGGCGCTGTACCGCAAATACCATGACAAGGGTCTGACGGTGCTGGGTTTTCCGTGCGACCAGTTCATGCACCAGGAGCCCGGCAACGAGCAGGAGATCAAGAATTTCTGCTCGACGAAGTATGACGTGACGTTCCCGATGTTCGCCAAGGTGGAGGTGAACGGGGCGCATACCCATCCGCTGTGGGCGTTCCTGAAGCAGGAGAAGGGCGGCCTGCTCGGCAGCGCGATCAAGTGGAATTTCACCAAATTCCTGATCGGCCGCGACGGTGAGGTGGCCGGCCGCTATGCCCCCACCTCCACGCCCGAGAGCCTGGAAGCGGACGTGGAAAAGCTGCTGGCGGGTGCGCATTAACAAAGCGCGTCAAGCCGGCCGTGTGCGGCGCGCCCTGCCGATCCGGCTGCCGTGATGGCCCCGGAACTTACCATCGACCTGGACGCGGTTGTGGCGAACTGGCGCACGCTGGCGACCGTGCATGGCGGCCCGACGGCCGCGGTCGTGAAGGCCGATGGCTATGGTCTGGGGGCCGATGCGGTGGCGCCGGCGCTGCTGGCGGCCGGAGCGCGGCATTTCTTTGTCGCGCATCTGAGCGAGGCGGTGGCGCTGAGGCCGAAACTGCCGGGGGCGATGATCGACGTGCTGCACGGTTTTTCGGCGGCGGAGGCCGGCGCCTACACCGTATTCGATCTCGCGCCGGTGCTCGGGAACCTACCGGAGATTGCCGCCTACCAGGCGTTCGCGCGGCGGGCGGGGCGGGCGTTGCCGGCGCTGCTGCATATCGACACCGGCATGCACCGGCTGGGCCTCAGCGTGGCCGAGCTCTCGGCGATCGTGGCGGATGGGACGAGGCTGCAGGGCATCGCGTGGTGCTACGCCATGACGCACCTGGCCAGCGCCGAGCTGCCTGACGATCCGCAGAACGTGGCGCAGCTGGCAAGGTTCGAGGCGGCGTGCGCGGTGCTGCCGGCGATGGGGCGCAGCGTCGCCAATTCGTCGGGGATTTTTCTCGGCGCCGCGTTCCGGTCCGACCTCGCGCGGCCGGGGGCCGCGCTGTATGGCATCAACCCGACGCCGGGACACGCCAACCCGATGCGCCCGACGGTGCGGCTGACCGCGCCGGTGCTGCAGGTGCGCCAGATTGGGATTGGCGACAATGTCGGTTACAATGCCGGCTGGACGGCGTCGCGCCCGACGCGGGTGGCGACAGTGGCGCTCGGCTACGCGGACGGCTATCACCGCGCCGTGAGTGGGCGCGCACAGGCCGCTTTCGAGGGTGCCAGGGTGCAGTTGATCGGCCGAGTTTCCATGGATTTGCTGACGTTCGACGTGACTGACCATCCCGGCGTGGTGCCAGGCAGCCGGCTTGAACTGATCGGCCCCGCGGTGCCGCCGGACGAGGTGGCGGAGTGGGCCGGCACCAACGGCTACGAGGTGCTGACCTCGCTGGGGAACCGCTTTGCGCGCGAGTTCGCGCCGCTGTGACCGACCTGCTCGCCCCCGTCGCGCTGACCGGCCGCGGCTTCCTGGTGGCACTCGGCATGGCCGGCAGCATCGCGATTTTTGGTGCGCGCGGCATTTCCCACATTTTCCGGCCGCCGTTCTACGTGCGGCTGTTCGTGCGGTCGTTCGTGGAGTTCGCCTATTTCAGCCTGCCGGTGGTGGCCATGACGGCGATTTTCTCCGGCATGGTGATCGCGCTGCAAAGCTACGCTGGGTTCGCCAAGTATGGGGCCACCAGTGCGATCGCCAACATCGTCGTGGTTTCCGTCGTGCGCGAGCTGGCGCCGGTGCTGGCCGGGCTGATGGTGGCGGGCCGGGTGGGTGCCGCCATGGCGGCGGAGCTCGGAACCATGCGGGTGACCGACCAGATCGATGCGCTGACGACGCTTTCGACCAATCCGATGAAATACCTGGTGGCGCCGCGACTGCTGGCCGGCACGCTGGCGCTGCCGCTGCTGGTACTTGTCGCCGACATACTGGGCGTCATGGGCGGCTGGCTCGTCGGCACCGCCAAGCTCGGGTTCAATTCGCATATCTACCTGCAGAACACATTCGATTTCCTGCAGAGCATGGATGTCGTTGTCAGTGTGGCGAAGGCCGCGGTGTTCGGGTTTCTGGTGGCGCTGATGGGCTGCTACCATGGCTATAACAGCCGCGGGGGCGCGGTCGGCGTGGGGGCGGCGACCACGAATGCCGTTGTTTCGGCGAGCATTCTGATCCTGGCGTTCGACTATGTGCTGACCGAACTGTTCTTCGCCCGATGAGTGCGCAGCCAAAGATACGCATTCGCGGGCTGACCAAACAGTTCGGCGACAAGCGAGTGCTGGACGGCATCGATCTGGATGTGCCGACGGCCACCAGCATGGTGGTGATCGGCGGCTCCGGCAGCGGCAAGTCCGTGCTGGTGAAATGCATCCTGGGCATTATCGAGCCGGACGATGGATCGATCGAGATCGATGGCAAGGATGTGCTGAAGCTGGAGCCGGCGGCGCAGGAGGCGGTGCGCGGGGAGATCGGCATGCTGTTCCAGAACGGCGCGCTGTTCGACAGCTTGCCGGTTTGGGAGAACGTGGCGTTCGGGCTGCTGGCCAGGCACTCGGTGACGCGCGAGCAGGCGCGGGCGCGGGCCGGCGAGATCCTGACGGAAGTCGGGCTGGCGCCGAGCGTTGGCGACCTTTATCCGGCCGAGCTTTCCGGCGGCATGCAGAAGCGGGTGGGGCTGGCGCGGGCCATTGCGGCGAAGCCGGCCATGCTGTTCTTCGATGAACCGACCACCGGGCTCGATCCCATCATGGGCGCGGTGATCGATGGGCTGATTACCCAGTGCGTGAAGGGGCTCGGCAGCACGGCGATCGCGATTACGCACGACATGGCCAGCGCCCGGCGGATCGGCGACCAGGCCGCAATGCTCTACAAGGGGCGGATCGTGTGGCAGGGTGAGGCGCAGCACCTGATGGACAGCGGTAACGAACTGGTGGATCAGTTCACCCACGGGCGCCGGGAAGGGCCCATTCAAATGGAACTGCGGCGATAGGCGAGGCAGGGAATTTTATGCTTTCGACAAACGTGAATGCTGGCAGGAGGCCGCGATGCGCCGTGTGACGATGCTGTTTTGTTTGCTGGCCGCGACCGCTCTGGCCCAGCCAGCGCACGCTCAGCCGGCGCAGGCCCAACCGGCCCCTGGACAGCCAACCCAGGGCCAGGCGCCCCCAGGTGCCCCGGAACCGCCGGCCAATCCGGCGGATCAGCTGGTGGGGCTGTTCGGCGCGACCTGCCTGCATTTCGGCGCCGATTCGACGGGATTGCGCGGCTTCCTGACGCAGCAGGGAGCGCCGGTGATGCCGCCGCAGGCGCGGGATGCGTTCCTGGCCGGGCGGCGCGGCCAGGTGTTCGACGTGAGCGTGCCGGGGGTGCCGCTGGCGCTGGTGTCGCTCGATGACGGCGGCTGCGAGGCGGTGGCGGAAAAGGCCAATGGCGACGAGGTGCGCAATTTGCTGCAGCAGTCGGCGCAGGAGAACAAGGTGCCCCTGACGCCGCTGGGCGGGCAGGCGGAGAAGGGACCGAACGGCGTGCAGCACTCGGCCTATTCGCTCGTTTCGGATGGCAAGACGATGCATTTGCTGCTGTCGACGGCGGCGGCTTCGCCGCAGGCGGTTCTTACGCTGGCGCCGAAGTGAAGCGAAGAAGGCCAGGGGCTCTGCCCCTGGACCCCGCTGGGGCCTTAGGCCCCAGACCCCAATTTTGTTGGTTTCGAGGCTGACATTGATACCGAATCTAATTAGCGGGGTCTGGGAACTAGTCCCCAGCGGGGTCCAGGGGCAGAGCCCCTGCCCTTCCTTTGTGTGCTTGTCTTGTGACTCTCTCGATTGAGCTGGCATGCGCGAGCTTCGCGCGGTCGTTGCGATTCTATACGGACGTGCTGGGCTTCGTCACCATGCGGTTTGCGCCGGATGAGCGGTGCGCAGAGCTGGAACGGGACGGGGTCGCGGTGCTGCTGCGTGAAGGTGGCTGGCCGCTCGGTGTGCTCGAGTATCCGTTTGGGCGCGGTGTGACGCTGGTTGTCTGGATCCAGGATATCGATGCGATTTACGCCGGGGTGCAGGCCTACGGCGCGCGGCTGCATCGGCCGATGGAGCGGGCGTGGCGCGACGAGGACGGTCAGCGCATTGGGCATATGGCGTTCGAGGTCATCGATCCGGACGGGTATGCGCTGAGATTTTGCGAACCGCTGCCGCCGGACGGGTATTGAAACAGTTGCCGGTTGCCAGCTTTCAGTTGTCTGGCTGCCGCCGGCGGCATAACGTTTCGATATCCGAGATCTGAGAGCCGCCAACAGGAATATGGCGAAACCCACCTCCCGCTTTGTGTGCCAGGCCTGTGGCGCGGTTACGGCCAAGTGGGCCGGCAAGTGCGAAACGTGCGGCGAGTGGAACACGGTGGCCGAGGAGCCGGTCGAGGCACGGCCGGGGCCGGCACGACGGGCAGGCGGAAAACTGGTGGTGGAGACGCTGGCGGGGACGGCGGAGCCGCCGCCGCGGCGGCAGACGGGCATCGGCGAGCTCGATCGCGTGCTGGGGGGCGGGCTGGTGGCGGCGAGTGCCGTGCTGGTGGGCGGCGATCCGGGCATCGGGAAATCGACGCTGCGGCTGAAGGCGGCCGCCAGCCTGGCGCGTGGCGGCAGCAGGGTGCTGTAAGTGTCGGGCGAGGAAGCGGCGGACCAGATCAGGCTGCGGGCACGGCGGCTGGGGCTGGAGAGCGCGCCGATGTCGCTGGCGGCCACGATCAATGTGCGCGATATCGCAACGGCCTTGGAAGCCGAGCGCGATTTGGCCCTCGTGGTGATCGATTCGATCCAGACGATGTGGCTGGATAGCGTGGATAGCGCGCCGGGCACCGTGACGCAGGTGCGCGCCTCCGCGTTCGAATTGATCCGGGTGGCGAAACAGCGCGGGTTTTCGCTGGCGCTGGTCGGGCATGTGACAAAGGAGGGCACGCTGGCGGGGCCGCGCGTGCTGGAGCACATGGTGGATGCGGTGCTGCATTTCGAAGGCGATCGCGGCCACCAGTTCCGCATTCTGCGCGCCGCGAAAAACCGTTACGGCGCCACGGACGAAATCGGCGTGTTCGAAATGACCGACCTGGGGCTCGCGGAGGTGGCGAACCCCTCGGCGCTGTTCCTGGCCGAGCGGCGCGGCCATATCGCAGGCAGTGCGGTGTTCGCCGGGCTCGAGGACACCCGGCCGGTGCTGCTGGAAATGCAGGCGCTGCTGGCGGCCCACCCGGGCGGCAGTCCGCGGCGCGCCGTGGTCGGATGGGATGGCGGGCGCCTGGCGATGCTGCTGGCGGTGCTGGATGCGCGGTGCGATTTAAAACTCTCGGGGCTGGATGTTTACCTGAATGTAGCTGGGGGGCTGCGGGTGACCGAGCCGGCGGCCGACCTGGCGGTGGCGGCGGCGCTGATCTCGGCCGCGACCGGGCGGCCGACCCACGCGGGCGCGGTCTATTTCGGCGAGGTCGGGCTTTCCGGCGAGGTTCGGCAGGTGGCGCAGACAGCGGCGCGGCTGAAGGAGGCGGCAAAACTGGGCTTCGAGCGGGCGGTGCTGCCGCGCCGCGTGGCGCGTGGCAGCAATGCCGCGGCCGCGGAGGGCCTGCGGGTCGACGAGATCGGCCATCTGGCCGACCTCGTGGCACAATTCCCGCCGGCATAAGGCTGCGCTTCGCCAATGGCTTTTGCGTATGTTAAAAATCTTGGCGCGTTTTCGGAGACCAGGGTGCCGGAGCTGGATTTGCGTACGGCGGTCGAGGCGGGGCTGGAACGGCCCTCGCCGTGGTCGTTTCCGCTGTCGCTCGAAGCATTGTACGAGTCGCGGTACGGGGCGCCGCGGCGCGCCCGGCTTTCGCATGCGCTGCTGCTGGCCGGGCCGCTGGTCATGGCGGCGTTTGCGCTGGACTGGCTGGCCAGCCCGAAACTTGGTGCCGTGGCGCTTCCGGGGCGGGCGGCGGTCGCCGTGCTGTGCCTGATGTGCGGCGCGGCGACGCCGTGGGCGCGGCGGCCCTGGCAGGAAACAGCCTTGTTCGGCCTGCCGCTGCTGGCGGTGATGCTGCTGGTGCAGGTGCTGGGCGAGCTCGCGCCACAGCGTTTCGCGGATCGCTACATGATGGCGGCCGTGATTATCGTGGCGGCGCTGGTGGCCACGCTGCCGCTACGGCTGGGCACCGCCATCGCGGTGGCGGCGGCGGCGGCGGCGCTGTTTCCGCTGGTGCCGGCGCTGGTGCCCGGGAGCATGCCGCTGAGCACGAACTGGGACATGCCGGTGTTCGTGGTCGGCGCGCTCGGGGTGGCCGTGGTGATATCGGGCCGCAGCGAGACGGAGCGGCGCGCCAGCTTTCTGTACAACGTCCGCGACCAGATGACCGCGGGGGAAATGAACCTGCTGAACGCGGAGCTGCTGCGGCTTTCGACGACCGATGCGCTGACCGGCCTGGCCAACCGGCGGCATTTCGAATCGGAATTGACGCAGATGTGGGACGATAGGCGCGCGCAGGATCTGGGCGTCGCGCTGATCGACGTGGATAATTTCAAGTCGTTCAACGACAGCGCCGGGCATGCCGCGGGGGACGCGGCGCTGCGGCAGGTGGCCCAGGCGCTGGCCGACGCGTTGCGCGACGAGCGCGACCGCGCCGCCCGCTATGGCGGCGGGGAGGTCGGGGTGCTGCTGCCGGG
>JAATGE010000059.1 GCA_015654825.1 Rhodospirillales bacterium | reverse complement strand
CGGGCGGAGCTGGGCGTGGAGTGCGTTCAGGGCGCGCAGAAATTCGGTTTCCGCGGGCGACGGGCTGGCCCAGGCGGCGGAGCCTTGGACCGTAACGACCGGCATCGGCGGAATTTCCAGCACGTCCTGGCAGAAGCGCTGATAGACGTCCTGCTCGCGGTCGACGAAGTTGGAAAAGGGAAACAGCAGCAGGTTTTCCCGGCCGAACACCTGGCTCCAATGGTCCCAGACCAGTGCGTAGTCGAACTCCTTCCTGCTTCTGCGGCTGCCGGTCAGGCGCACGAAGAATTCCGGCAGCGCATGGGTGCCGCCGGCGAAGATTTTCTGGAAGCACATGCTGGGGATACGGTCTGTCCAGCGGCGGCAGAAGAACACGACGCGAATGTCGGGTGCGCCGATCAGCTCGCGCAGTTTTTCGATTTCGCCGAGGCCGAGGCTGGCGAGAAATTCGTTGGATAGCAGGATTGTACGGTAACCGGACGAATTGAGCTGCGCAAATTTGCGGCGGACCGCTTCATATTGTGGGGGATGGCGCACGGCGGCGAGCACCGACGTGTGTACGACGCGGCTTTGCGCGTCGGCAAGTTCGGCGGGGAAATAGACGCCGTTTTCCAGCAATGCGTCGCGCGTCGTGCCGATGCAGCGCTGCAGGTAGGTGGACCCGGTCTTCATCGGGCCCAGATGAATGATGTAGCGGGGGGCTGCCATTTGCGTGTTATGCCACCCCGTGCGCGTGGAACCAGTCGAGCGTTTTCGCCCACGCCGCCTCCGCCGCATCCTTGTGGTAGGTGGAGCGGTAGTCGGCATGGAAACCGTGCGGGGCGCCGGGGAATACTTCGACCTGCACGACCTGCCCGGCGGTTTTCGCCAGCGCGGCGGCGCGGCGCACGTCGGCGATGTCGATGCTGTCGTCGGCGCCGCCATAGAGGCCGAGCAACGGACATTTCAATTCGCGCGCGGCATCGAGCGGCGTGCGCGGCTGAATGGGCGAGGTGTTGCCGGCGACCGGGCCGTAGAACGCGACGGCTGCTTTCAGGTACGGGTTGTGCTCGGCGTAGAGCCAGGTGTCGCGGCCGCCGCGGCAGAAGCCGACGATGCCGAGGCGCGTGGTGTCGCCGCGGTTGGCGAGCGCCCAGGTGACGGTGCTGTCGAGGTCGGACAGCATCTGGTCGTCCGGGGCTTTGAGGATGATGTTCGCGAAAATCTCGTGGGCGTCGGTCATCTTCGAAAGATCGCCCTGGCGCGCGTAGAGCTCGGGGGCGATTGCCATGTAGCCGAGCTTGGCCAGGCGGCGGCAGACGTCCTTGATGTATTCGTGCACGCCGAAGATTTCTTCGACCACGAGAACGATCGGGAATACGCCGGTGCGGTCCGGCTGCGCGCGGTAGGCTGGGATGTCGCCCTTGAGCGTGGGGATGGAGACCTCGCCGGCGACGAGGCCGTGGTCGTCGGTGTGGATCGCCGCCGCTTCGGCGCGGGTGACCGCCAGCGTAAAGCCGGTCATCAGCGAGCTCATCACAAAATCGCGCCGTGTCGGCATGGGTGTGCTCCGTTGGAAAGAAAGGCCAGGGCTCTGCCCTGGACCCGCTGGGGACAAGTCCCCAGACCCCGCTCATAAGACAGGTTCTAAGGACTTGTCCTTAGCGGGGTCAAGGGGCAGCGCCCCTGGCCTTCTACGGCACGCAGCCCGCGTCGCTCGAACTTGATCGGCCAGGGTTAAATGACCATGCTGGTCATAGTGACCCTTTAGCAGGAACAGCAGCATGAGCGGCGGGACGTGGACGATCGCCCAAGCGAAGGCGAAGTTCAGTGAGGTGGTCGACAGGGCGCGCGTGACCGGGCCGCAGACGATCACGAAAAACGGCCGCACCGCGGTCGTGGTGGTGTCCGCGGAAGAGTGGGAGCGCAAGAGCCGCCGGTCGGGCAATTTGGCCGAGTTCTTTGCGGAGTCGCCGTTGTGCGGTTCGGGTCTGGAGGCAACGCGGGCGAAGGACGGGCCGCGCGAGGCGGGGCTGTGAATTTTCTTCTCGATACGAACGTGATTTCCGAGTGGGCGAAGCTGCGCCCTGATGCGGGCGTTGTCGCCTGGCTTGCGGAGGCCGACGAGGATCGGGTTTTTATCAGTGTTGTCACGCTGGCCGAATTGCGCCGGGGTGTGGAGCGGATGGAAGCTGGGGCCAGGCGCGATCGACTTGATGCCTGGCTCACCGATCAGGTGGTGCTGCGGTTTGAGGGGCGGGTGTTGGCGATCGATGCGGGGACGGCGGATTTGTGGGGCCGCGTAGTGGCGCGCGGCGAGGCGGCCGGGCGACCGGTTGGCGTAATGGATGGATTTATCGCGGCAACGGCGGAGCAGCACGATTTGGCGGTCGTGACCCGTAACGTTACCGATTTCGACGCTCTTGGCGTTTGCACTGTCAATCCTTGGGGCAACGAATAGGCGGATCGATTGGGTTGTGGCGGCGTGGTTCCGGCGTGGACGCGGGGAAGGTTTGCTTATGCGGGGGGGCGTGATGGCGGATGGCGCAAGGGCTTATCCGCCGTACGGCGCTGCGCCGGGAACGTGCGGGTTGCTTGCGTTGGCGTGCTGGAGCACGCCCTACATTTGCTACATTGCTTCGCTAGCACGCCACGCAAGCAGCACACTCTCCTGCCGCTGCTTCAGGGACGGAGCACGTTTGCGCCGTAGCTTGGGCGCAACACGAGTTTCAGCCGGGCTACGGTGCGGCGTTTGCTTGCGTTGGCGTGCTGGAGCACGCCCTACTTTTGCTGGGATAGGCCCAAAAGCTTTAGTTATTATAGTTCCGATTCGACCGGACGATTCGGGTATTTTCGAACGGGTCCTAAAGCTTGTGGGCGGCGCAGATCTTTTTCGCGCTGATGCGTTTTGCCTTGATCGGGACCAGGCCCCAGAATGGGCCGCTTCCGGAACCGGTCAGGGGGGCTACGAACGTACTCGATCCATTCCGGGGGTTCAGGGTATAGACGCCAAGAGGGTTTTCACTGCCCGCGAACAGTTTGCCATCTTCCAATACCTCCGCGCCAAAAACGCCCGCGCTGGCGGTGCCAATCAGGGCTCCCCTGCCAGTCTTCACATTAACCTTGTACAGCCCCGACTGATAGGAGTAATAAAGGGTTTTCGAATTCGTTGACATTCCCCAATATCCACCACTTCCGGCCGCCGGAACACCGGTTGGCCCAATTAAAGTCGCGGCACCTGTGGTGATATCGATCGAATAGAGGTTGCTATTGAGGTCAACCGCATAGACACCTTTTGTCGTTGAGCCTGTAATGAAAAAGGTTATGTTGCTTGTGCCGATCGGTGTTAGTGTTCCAGTCGTGGGAGCGACGCGATAAAATATCCTGGCGCGGAACCCGCCGCCATATATCGCGTGGTCAGGTCCTACCCCCAACCCGGACAATTGAGCCCCGCTGGTGCCACACGATGTGTAGACACCAGTCGTCAGGTCTACCACGCCGAAATTGGCAGTGCCTGTACCCATGTAGGCATAGTCGTCGGCCCGCGCGGACCCTGCGGCAGCCAGGCCCGCCAGCGCTGCCGCCAGGGCGAGGAAGCGGCCCGGACGTTTCGTGGTGGTTTGCATCGTAAGGCACTCCAACGGGCCGAGTTTGCGTTTCGTCGGCCATCCCCGGTGCTCCGTCAAGACCGTGGTCAAGGCCCGGTTCTTGCGCCGGCGCCACCGCGCCCACGTCGTTGCGGCGGTCCGCACTGGCCGTCGGGCGATAGATCGGCTAGCCCGCAACCATGACTGACCTGCTCCGTATCGGTGTCGTCGGCGCCGGGCATTTCGGCCGCTTTCACGCCCTCAAGATCGCGGCCTCGGCGCGGGCGACGCTGGCTGGCGTCCATGATTTGGACGGGGAACGGGCCGCGCGGGTGGGTGCCGAGGCTGGGGGGGCGCCGGCGCTGGGGCTGGGTGAGCTGTTGACCGCCAGCGATGCTGTCGTGGTGGCGGCGCCGGCGGATGCGCATTTCGACATTGCGGAGCGGGCGTTGCTGGCGGGGCGGCATGTACTGGTGGAAAAGCCGCTGGCGGCGACGCTGGCGCAGGCGGACCGGCTGGCGGCGCTGGCGCGGGCGGCCGGGCTGGTGCTGCAGGTCGGGCATCTGCTGCGCTACTCGGCCGAGCATGAGGCGATCGCGGCGCGCATTACCCGGCCGCTCTATATCGAGGCGACGCGGATCGCGCCGTTCAAGCCGCGCGGCACCGATGTTTCAGTTATTCTGGATCTGATGATCCATGACCTCGATCTGGTGCTGTCGCTGGTGGATAGCGAAATCGAGAGCGTGGATGCGCTGGGGGCGGCGGTTTCGAGCCAGTACGAGGATATCGCCAACGCGCGGGTGCGGTTCGCCAACGGGTGCGTGGCGACGATTACCGCGAGCCGGATTTCGCTGAAGACCGAGCGGAAAATGCGGCTGTTTTCCGAGGAGGGCTATTGTTCCGCGGATTTCGTGGCGCGCAAGCTGACCATGATCGGGCGCGAGCACGGCATTCCGGTGCCCGGCACCGACGGTTTCCTGCTCGAGGAAGTCGACTGGCAGGATCACGACGTTCTGGAGGCGGAGCATGCTGCCTTTGCTGCGGCTATTCTTGATGGCGCTGCGGTTGTTGTCGATGCGGCAGCGGGTCGCCGCGCGCTCGCGGCGGCGCTCGCCGTCAGCGCGAGCATGGAAGCGTCCCGGGCGCGGGCCCGGCAATCAGGTTTGATACTGACGGCACCTGTCGAGCTGTAGTATCAACTGCTTGAATTTTGACTGGTCAAAGGCCAGGGGCTCTGCCCCTGGACCCCGTTGGGGCCTTAGGCCCCAAACCCCAATTTATCTGTTCCGACACTGGCATAAACACCGCGCCTACCGACGGCACGAATTGTTGAATGTGTCAGCAATTGGGGCCGTTGGTACTCTCCAGCAGGTCCAGCACTTCGAGGGCGGCGGCGTCGGCGGGTAGGCCGGCGGGCGCCTGCAACGATTGCATTACGGCGGTGAAACCTTCTCGTTGCGCCTTTGCCACTTCGGGGTCGGTCAGTAGGGTGCGCACCGTGGCGCGGAGTTTTTCGGGTGTGCAGTCCTGCTGCAGAAGTTCGGGCACCAGGGCGCGGCCGGCGAGCAGATTTACCATGGCGACGTAGGGCACGCGGATCATGCGGCGGGCCAGGGCGCCGGTGATCGGGTTGACGCGGTAGGTGACCGCCATCGGCACGCCGGCCAGGGCGAGCTCCAGCGTCGAGGTGCCGGATTTTGTCAGGGCGGCGCCGGCGGCGGCGTAGGCGTCGTGCTTTTCGTCGGTGTCGACAATCACCAAAGGCTTTGCGGGCCAGGTTGAGGCGGTTTTCGATACGAGGTGCTGCACGACCGGGGAGGCCGGGACGACCGGCACCAGGTTGGGGAAATCCTGCATCAGCAAGGCGACCGTGCGGCCGAAGACGGGTAGCAGGCGGGGCGCTTCGTTGCGGCGGCTGCCGGGCATCAGCACCAGGATGGGTGCGTCCGGCGCGATGTCGTGGCGGGCGCGAAAGCGGGCGGCGTCGCCGGCGTCGGCGCCGGATTGCAGCACCGGGTGGCCGACGAAGCGGGCGGGGACGCCGTGGCGCGCGAAGAAGGCTTCCTCGAACGGGAGCAGGCATAGCAGGCGGTCCCACAGGCCCGGAAAGCCGCGCACGCGGCTTTCGCGCCAGGCCCAGACTTGCGGCGCGACATATTGGATGCGCTTCAGTTTCAGGCCGGCGATGCGGTTCAACAGGCGCAGCGAAAAGCCGGGGCTGTCGATTGTTACTACGAGATCCGGACGTTGGGCCTCGATGTCGGCGACGGCTTCGTCGAGGCGGCGGCGCAGGGTGCGCAGGCGGGGCAGTACTTCGGCGAGGCCCATGACGGCGAGGTCGGCCATGGGGAACAGGGTGGCGGGGAGGCCGGCGGCGAGCATGCGGGGGCCGCCGATGCCGGCAAAATGCAGGTCGGGGCGGCGCGCACGCAGGGCTGCGATCAGCCGGGCGCCCAGGACGTCGCCGCTTGCTTCGCCGGCAAGGAGCCAGATTAAGGCCAGGGGCTCTGCCCCTGGACCAAGCTGGGGACTAGTCCCCAGACCCCGCTTATAAGATTCGATGCCAGTGTCACCCTCGGAACAATAAAATTCGGGTCTGGGGCGGTCGTGCGCAGCACGCTTCGCGTGACGACCCCAGCGGGTCCAGGGCAGAGCCCTGGCCTTTTCTACCCATACAATTCATGCGGATCGACCTCGCGGTCGAGGATCTTTACCAGCGACTCGTCGCGCCAGGCGCGGAAAAAGCAGGTGCGTCTTCCGGTGTGGCAGGCGACGCCTTTCTGGTCCACCAGCAGCAAGATCGTATCCGCATCGCAGTCGATACGAAAATCCACCAGACGCTGCGTCTGGCCGGCGCTTTCGCACTTGCGCCATAAGGATTTGCGGATGCGACTGGAGTAGCAGACCCGG
>JAATGE010000588.1 GCA_015654825.1 Rhodospirillales bacterium | reverse complement strand
GCAATTGTGATCCCAGCAGAATATCCCGGTCTCCGGAGCCTCGGCCGCGAGCGCGGGACCGAGGTGATCCCGGACGAACTCGATCTGTTGGCCCGCGCTCATCGCCATGCTGGGTTCATTCTTTGTATTACGCGGCTCATTCTGCGGCGTCACCGCGGCGATGCGGATTCCATTTTGGCGCATCGCCCGAATATATCTTACAAAATAACTCGCATAAGCCGCCTGATATTCCGCCCGCAATTCCCCACCGATAAAACTGCCGTTCGTCTTCATCCACGGCGGCGCCGACCACGGTGTCGCCATGATCATGAGGCCAGGGTTTATCGCAAGGATCTCGCGCAGCACAGGTACGATCTCGACATCGCCGGCAAACAGATCGAAATCGCCCAGATCCAAATCGGCCCGGCCGCCCCCGACATCGCAGTACGAAAAACTCGCCCGGCTGAGATCGGACGCCCCGATGCTGAGCCGAAGACAGCTGAGGCCGATCGAGTTTTCCGAACTCCCGAACAGCTCGGCCAGCAGGTTCGCGCGAACATCCGGCGCCAGTGCTGCAATAAGGCTGGCGCTGCCCCCCGTCAGGGCAAACCCGAACCCATCGATTTCCTGGTAGCGCCGGCCGCGATCCACTGCGATCGTGACGCGATCGCTACGCGGATCCGAGCGTAAAAATGGGATCGGTCCCGCCGCCTGGAAACACGTCCTCGCGTCCCGGGTTTTCCAGCACTCAATCATCATGAGAGGGGCCGCCCATCCCGGCACCGGCCCCGCCGACGAAAAGTAAAGAATTGGCTGGGGCGGGAGGATTCGAACCTCCGCATGGCGGAATCAAAATCCGCTGCCTTACCGCTTGGCGACGCCCCAACAGCCGTGGGCCGCCCCCATTAGGGGCCGGCAGCCACACCCGTAAACCCCCCACCGCCATGGCTCGCCCCGCCCCAACACCACCAGCCCGGCCGCGCGCACGCGCTCGCCGCCTCGGCCGCCAGCGCCGGCGTCTCGAACAACGCAAAGCACGTGGCACCCGACCCGCTCATGCGCGCCAACAAGCATTTCTCAGTCGCCCGCAACGCCGCCAGCACCTCGCCGATAACCGCAGCCAGGCCGATCGCCGGCGCCTCCAGGTCATTCCTCAGCGCCCGCAGATCAGCCGCCATGGCAGCAGCGCTGTTCCATCCCGCCGGCAGCGCCGCCGGCTGGGAAAACGCGCCACCGTACCTGCGGAACACGTCCTGCGTCGCCACCCCTACCCCCGGGTTCACCAGCGCCAGCCCGAAGCCCGGCAAACCGGGCGCCGGCTTCAGCACCTCGCCCACCCCAGCCATCCGCCGCGGCGCGCTCGCGAGGCACACGGGAACATCCGCACCCAGCCCAGCCGCTACGCGCTCCAGCTCCGCGGAACTCATACCGCTCGCCAGCAACCGCAACGTCGCCGCCGCATCCGCCGAACCACCGCCGATGCCGGAGGCGACCGGCAGGTTCTTCTCCAGGGTCAGCCTGGCGACCGCGCCCACCACGCGGGCAGCGCGCAGCACCAGATTGTCCGCCGTGAGCGATGCGGCGAACGGACCTTGAAGCCGCAGGCTCAGCTCCGGCGCCTTCTCGGACGAGATTACGTCGTGCACGCCTGCGAAAACCGCCAGGCTGTCCAGCAGGTGGTAACCGTCTGGGCGGCGGCCGGTGATGTGGAGGAACAGGTTTATTTTGGCGGGGGCGGTTTCACGCAGAAGGCCAGGGCTCTGCCCTGGACCCGCTGGGGCCTGAGGCCCCAGACCCCCGTCAATCAGGTCCGAGACTGTCAAAATGGCGCGGGCTTGCTACTGGCCTTGCGCGCTCTTCAGTCTTGCTTCGATCCTGGTCGCGTCCTCCGGCTCCGGGCTCAGTACTAGCGCCCTCCGCCACTGGTCGGTGGCTTCCACGTGGCGGCCCAGCTCCCAGTACGCGTCGCCCAGATGTCCGGTAATCGCCGGGTCCGCCGGCGACAGCTCCGCCGCACGCTCCAGCAACTGCACCGCACGATGCTTGTCGCCCAGGCGCAGCATCACCCAGCCCAGGCTGTCCATGATGGCGCCGTCATTCGGCCGCTGGTCCAGCGCGCGCTGAATCATGTCGCGCGCCTGGTCCAGGTTGCGGTTCTGCTCGGTCCACGAATAACCGAGGAAATTCAGCGCCGCCGGCTGATCCGGCGACAGCGCCAGAACCTGCTTGATATCCGCCTCGGCGCGCGGCCAGTCATGCACCCGCTCGTACGCCGCCCCGCGCGCATAGTACAACCCCCAGTCGCCCCGCGACGGATGCGTCGTCCGCGCTATGGCCTGGCTGTAGAACACCACGGCGTCACCGTATTCCTTGGCCTCGCCCGCAAGGTCGCCGAGCCGCGAGTAGGCCTCCGGCTGATCGGGGAAACTCTTGGTCAACGCTTCCAGCAACGCGCGCGCCTGATCCGGGTGGCCGGCACGTGACAGGTAGTCGGCGCGATGCAACCGCACGATCGGCGACAAGGGATCGTCCGCCGCAACGCGCCCGAGCGCCGCCGCGGCCGCCTCCCAATGGTGATGCGCCCCATCATTGTCGGCGCTCACCAGCAAGGCCTCGGTCATCTCCGGCTGCATGCGCAGCGCCAGCTGCAGCAGCAGCGGCGCCGTCTCGCCGTCACGCTCCTGCCGCACCGCCCCGGCCATGCCGGTGTAAACCTCGGCAATTCCCTGCTGCGCGTCGGCCACCTGCGGCTTGCCCACCGCCGCGATCAGGCCGGGCAGCGACATCGCGATCTCCGGCGAGGTCTCGCCAAGCTTCTTGATGATGTCGCGCGCCTCTGCGACGCGCCCGCTGCGCGCCTGCCAGCTCGCCAGGATCTGCGCCAGCCGCAGGTTGGGATCGGCCATCGCCTTCGAAACCTGGCCGTAAAGCCGATCCGCCAACCCATCGCGCCGTGCTACGTCCGCGATCAGCGCCGCATGCAGCGTGTAGAACGCCCCCATATGGCCGCTGTTGATCGCCGCCTGCAGCGTATCGAGCGCCTTGTCCGTCTGGCCCTGGGCCTGCTGCGACCAGGCCAGCAGCAGCGGGCGCAAATCGTCCATCAGCGTCTCATGCGGCAGCTCGGCATAAGCGAGCTCGGCATGGTCCCAATCGCCAGCCCGCGCACTCACGTCGGCCAAAAGCAATTGCGCCACCGGGTTGCGCGGCACCTTCGTCGCAAGCTGCTCCGCCTCCGGACGGCCGGCGAGCAGCGCCAGGCCGAATGCGTCCTTCTGCAGCTCCAGGTTGGCCGGGTCGGAGCCAAGTGCCGTCATGATCTGGCTCGCGGCCAGGTCCAGATTGCCGTGGCTGGCGGCAAACCGAGCGGTCAGAAAGGCGCCGAAATCGGCCGCCTGGGCGGAGCTGGTGAGCAGGGCAAGGAGAGCGACGGGAAGTATCTTCATGGCTCGTAAGTAGCACGATTTGGCGCCATGGTCAGGGGGCCGGCGCCGCCCAAAAGCAAAAACCCAGGGCGCGGGACGCTCCAACTGACAAAAGTTTTTGCTTCTTTTTTCAAAAAGAAGTACTTTTTCTTGTTCTTTTTTGAAAAAAAGAACCAAAAAACTTTTGTTAATTTGGCTTTCGCTTCGGGTCGAAGCGTCCGACCCGAATGAATGCCAAGAAAATTCCAAATGCGCTTCCCCTCCCTTAACCCGCCCGCTCCAGCGCCTCTTCTGCCTCGAGCCAAACCGTCTCCGCCGCGGCGAGGTCGCGGGCGATGGCAGCCAGCCGCGTATTGGCGTCGGTCACATCCGCGGCGCGGCCGGGCGCGTACATCGCGGGATCCGCGAGCCTGGCCTCGATCGACGCCCGCTCCGCGTTGAGCTTCGCCATCCTGGCCTCCGCTTCCCGCGCCCGGCGACGCAGCGGCGCCACCGCCTGGCGCGCCTCGGCGCGCGCGCGCCGGTCATCGGTGCGGTTCGGCACGTTATCGGTCCGCGCCGGACGCGCCCGCTCCGCAACCAGCGTGCGGTACTCGTCGAGGTCGCCCTCGTAGGTGCGCACGGAGCCGTCGGCGACCAGCCACAACCGGTCCGCGACCAGCTCCACCAAATGCGGATCATGCGTAATCAGCAGCACTGCGCCTTCGTACTCGCCGAGCGCGCGCACCAGCGCCTCGCGCGCGTCGATGTCGATCTGGTTGGGCGGCTCATCGGGGATCAGCAATTGGGGCGCGTCGCGCGTGGCCAGCGCCAGCAGCAGGCGCGCCTTTTCGCCGCCGGAAAGATTGCCGCAGGGCGTATCCGCGCGGTCGGCGTCGAGGCCGAAACGAGCGAGCTGCGCGCGCACCATCGGCGGCGTCGCGCGCGGCAGCGCGCGCGCCATGTGCTGCACCGGCGTTTCACCGAGCACCAGCTCCTCGGCCTGGTGCTGCGCGAAATAGCCGACCTTCAACTTGCCGCTGCGCCGCACCTCGCCCGAAATCGGTTCGAGCCGCCCGGCGATCAGTTTTGCCAACGTTGATTTGCCGTTGCCGTTGGCGCCTAACAGCGCGATCCGGTCATCCATATCGACACTGAGATGAATATTCCGCAGCACCGGCACGCCGTCATAGCCGACCGTAACGCGGTCCAGCGCCAGGATGGGTGGCGCCAGTTGCGCCGGCTGCGGAAATGCAAAGCGGGTCGCGGCGGCTTCGACAACCGTTTCTATAACCGGGAGTTTCTCCAACGCCTTGAGCCGCGCCTGCGCCTGGCGCGCTTTCGTCGCCTTGGCGCGAAAACGATCGACAAAGGCCTGCATGTGCGCGCGCTGCGCCGCGATCCGCTCGGCGGCGCGGGCCTGCTGCATCGCCTGCTCGGTGCGGATGCGGACGAATTCGCTGTAGCCGCCGGGCGTCAGGCTGAGTTTCTGCCGGTCCAGGTGCGCGATCGCGTTCACCGCCCGGTCCAGCAGCCCACGGTCGTGCGAAACAACCAAGGCGGCGCCGGGGAATTTGGCGAGCCAGGATTCCAGCCAGATGGTCGCCTCGAGATCGAGGTGGTTGGTCGGTTCGTCGAGCAGCAGCAGGTCCGGGTTCGAGAACAACGCCGTGGCCAGTGCCACGCGCATGCGCCAGCCGCCGGAGAACGAGTTGACCGGGCGCGCCTGCTGTTCGGCATCGAAGCCGAGGCCGGCGAGGATCGTCGCGGCGCGCGCGGGCGCCGCGTCGGCGCCGATCGTGCTCAGCCGCTCGTGGATTTCGGCCAAATGATGCGGATCGGCGGTTTCCGCCTCGGCCAGCAACGCCAGGCGCTCGCTATCGCCCTCCAGCACGGTATCCAGCAGCGAGGCATCGCCGGAGGGCGCTTCCTGCTTGACCTGCCCCATGCGCGCCCGGGCCGCGAGCCGGATCAGCCCGCCGTCAGGCGCCAGGTCACCGGAAATCGCCCGCAACAGCGTGGTCTTCCCCGCCCCGTTGCGCCCCACCAGCCCGACGCGGCTGCCCGCCTCGATGGCCAGGTCCGCGTGGTCCAGCAGCGTGCGCCCCGCGATGCGGATAGTCAGGTCGGAGATCGTCAACAAACTCATGCCGCCCCTTACCCGGCGGCGCCCCGAGACTCCAGCCGACGAAGTCGAACACGGAACAAATTAACAAAAGTTTTTGCTTCTTTTTTCAAAAAGAAGTTCTTTTTTGAAAAAAAGAACCAAAAAACTTTTGTTGGTTGGGCTTGAGTTCGCGAGCTTCCATGGGGCCGCCGCTTGACAATTCAATATGGACGGACATATTAGATGCATGTCCAAGCCCTCAAATCGTGAGAAAATACTGACCGAGGGGCTGCGCGTGGTGAATGAGCGCGGCTTCGGGGGCGCCAGCGTGCGCGACATCGTGCAGGCCGCCGGCGTGCCGCAGGGGTCGTTCACCAATCATTTTGCCTCGAAGGAGGCTTTTGGGCTGGAGGTGCTCGACCTCTATTTCGCCCATGGCCGCCAGTTGATGCGCGAAACGCTGGGCAACGACGCGCTGCCGCCGATGCAGCGGCTCCGCCGCTATATCGATGCCAACGTGGACCGGCTCAATCGCGATGCCATGCGCCATGGCTGCCTGTTCGGCAATTTTTCCGCCGAAGCCGTCGAGCAGAGCGAGCCGATCCGCCGCCGGATCGTGGAGATTTTCGCCGAGGTGCAGCAGGCCATCGCATACTGCCTGAGCGCCGCCGTGGCGGCCGGCGAATTGCCGGCAAAGTTCGACTGCGAGGAAGTCGCGTGGTTCGTTCTCTCGTCGCTGCAAGGCGCCATTCTGCTGGCGAAGGCGGAACGCAGCCCGGCGCCGGTGGAGCGGTTTAAACACATCATGTTTTCCATCGTGCTGTCGCCCCCGGCCGCGACCACCGCCGACGCTTGACACCGCAATACGGACGTCCATATTAATGCCCGACGGCGCGCTGAAGCACCGCCCTCTCGAAGGAATAACCCCATGAGTGCCCAGATTGTCCTGATTACCGGCGCGCTGACCGGCATCGGGCGCGCCACCGCCCTGGCCTTCGCCCGCGAGGGCGCGAAGCTCGTCGTTTCCGGCCGCCGCGACGATGCCGGCACCGCGCTGGTCAAGGAATTGCGCGGGCTCGGCGTAGAAGCCGAATTCGTCCGCGCCGACGTGCGCCACGAAGACGACGTGCGCAAACTGGTCGATCAGACCGTCGCGCGCTTCGGCCGCCTGGACGTAGCCGTCAACAACGCCGGCACCGAAGGCACGCCCGGCCTGGTCACCGATCAAACCGCCGAGAGCTACGCCGCGATCTTCGACACCAACGTGCTCGGCGTGCTGCTGAGCCTGAAGCACGAGCTGCGCGTCATGCAGCCGCAGGGCAA
Source organism: Rhodospirillales bacterium (assembly GCA_015654825.1). GTDB lineage: Bacteria > Pseudomonadota > Alphaproteobacteria > Acetobacterales > Acetobacteraceae > CAJCIS01. The sequence continues at coordinate 1,008 of JAATGE010000588.1, read as the reverse complement.
GGGCAGCATAATCAACCTCTCCTCAGCACTCGGAAAAATCGGTGTGACCGGCGGCTCCGTCTACGTCGCCAGCAAACACGCGGTCGAAGGCCTGACGAAGTCGGCCGCACTCGAAGCGGCGCCCTCCGGCGTGCGCGTAAATGCCGTGGCGCCAGGCCCCGTGGAAACCGACATGCTGACCCGCTTTACCGGCAGCGCCAAAAACAAAGCTGGGCTGATTTCAGGCGTGCCGCTGAAACGCGCCGGGACAGCCGAGGAAATCGCCGAGACAATCCTGTTTCTCGGTTCCGACAAGGCGCCATTCATCACCGGCCAAACGATCGGCGTGGATGGCGGCAAGCTGGCAGGCTAGTTGAGGAAACGGCCAGGGGTTCCGCCCCTGGCCGTTCGCAATGGCCCGTTTAATAAATTACCCGTTTAATAAATTAAAGGAGTGGTCAGTCATGGCGGACAAACCAATCAGGCAGCCCGGTCCCGACCATCCGATTACGATCGAGCCCAATCCGGCGCGCGTAGTCGTCACCGTTGCCGGCCGTGTCATCGCCGATACGCGATCGGCGCTGACGTTGCGTGAAGCAGCATATCCCGCCGTTCAGTACATACCGCGGCAGGACGTCGATATGTCGCTATTGGAACGGACCCAGCACGCAACGTACTGCCCGTACAAGGGCGACAGCGCGTACTACAGCATCCCGGTCGGCGGCGAACGGTCGGCCAACGCCGTGTGGACCTACGAAACTCCTTTTTCGGCGGTTGCCGAAATCAAGGACCATGTCGCGTTTTACCCGGACCGCGTCGATGCAATTGAGGAACGGTAGAAGGCCAGGGCTATGCCCTGGACCCGCTGGGGCCTGAGGCCCCAGACCCCCGATAGCGCTGCGCGGCTTTTCATCGTTTCCCGGCGAAGCCAGTACCAGACACGGATTGTCTGGCTTCGCCGTTCCCCCCAATAGTGGGGGTCGGGGGCCTCAGGCCCCAGCTTGGTCCAGCAGAGCCCCTGGCCTTCCT
>JAATGE010000100.1 GCA_015654825.1 Rhodospirillales bacterium | reverse complement strand
GTCTCGGATACAGACAAAATGGGGTCTGGGGCCTACGGCCCCAGCGGGTCCAGGGCAGAGCCCTGGCCTTCACTTTTCGAATCAAACCTTCAGCTTCTTGCTGCCAGAGCTCAGATTTCCTTATGTTCGCGCTTATGGGGCGGAGCCCCTGGTCGGCGAAGCCAGTCAACCTCAACCTATCATGCTCTAGCCATTTGTTTTGGCGAGCATTTTTATCAACCCGCCAGGTCGCTTGCTCGCCCGCGATTCCAGTCAGGCTGATAATGCACGAAGCGCCTCAGGCGATGGCGGACGCTCCCGGCGGTGCCCATTGGTCGTAGGCGCGCAAAGCGTCGGCGGCATAGTTCACGCTGGGCCCACCACCCATCTGCACCGCCACCGCCAGGATCTCGGCCACTTCCTGCCGGGTGGCGCCGGTGCGCACCGCGCCTCGCGCGTGATAGCCGATGCAGCCGTCGCACCGGATTGCGACGGAAATTGCCAGCGCCACCAGTTCCTTGGTCTTGTGATCCAGCGCACCCGGCGCTTGCGCGGCGCGGCTCAACTGCCCGAACGCACCGAGCGCTTCCGGCACCAGCGCCTTCAATTTCACCGCATACTCGTCAATGCCCGCGGTGATTTCGCGATAATCCTTCGCCATCGGCTACCCTTATCAATGCGCGGCCGTTACAAGGCAGCTGTCGGATCGGACCGGCCGCGACCGGCCCGACGATTTTTGCACCGGGAACCGGCTAGGGCGTCAGCCCAAACACCTTCACCGTCAGGTAGGCGGTCACATAAACCCGGCCATTGGCCTGCAGCGGAGTGACGAACGGATTATTTTCGTTCGGGTTGCCCCAGGTGCCGGCGTCGGCCACGTAGATCGGGCTGCCCAGTGCCTCCGCATCGTAGGCCTCGAGTTCAATCGGCTTGGTCCGCCGCTCCAGCCAAACCACGCCGGTGTGCGGCGTAGCGCCGTTCGACGACACGATCGGCATCGAGCCGCCGAACCCGGCCGTGATGCTGCCGTTCAACGTATTGGTCAGCGAGGGGGTGGCGCCGGTTGCCACCGCCCAGCCGCGCAGCACATCGCCACTCGCCTGGGTGAACACCGTGGGCCCACCCGGACCGTTGAAATAGGCCGGCCCGCCCCACACGCCGCCGCCGCCGCCGGATTGCCACTGCAGCGCGCCCGCGTCGTTGGCCTTAAGGCCCCCCAGATTATCCTGGTTCAGCAAATACAGGATGCTGGCCTTGCCCATGGCGACCGCCATCGGCGGCGCGGTCTGACCCGCAACCTGCGGCAGCAGCATGACGCCGCCGGACCCGAAATCCTGATCCCTGCCGTTCAGGGTGCTGTACGACGCCACGGTGAACCTGTCCTTCACGGTGGCGAGGCTGGGCGGCAGGCGCAGCACGCTTTCGCCCAAATCCTTGTTGTGCTGCTGGAAGTCGCCGTTGCCGGTGACCACGAACAGGTCGCCATCCGGTCCGATCGCCGGCGCGAACCCGGTCATCCAGATGCTGGCGAGCCGGTAGGAGGTGGGACTGCCGATCGTGTGGAACGCGTGCTTCAGCACGAGTTTCGTATTGTAGCGCAGCAGCCAGCCGGTCGTCGAATTGATGCCGTTGTCGCAATGCGAGCCGACGCCGATATAAATCGATCCGTTCTCGTAGGCGAGGCCGGCGCGATTCCATTGGTTCTGCGGATCGAACTGGATCGGCGAACCGTCATTCAATTTCCCGGAAGGGGCGATTTCGACCGGCGGCACGGTGCTCGTCCCGGTTGCAAGATCGAGCGCATACAATTGCGAGTGGAACTCGAACGGTGTCGGCTCGGTTGCTGCCACTAGGTAGATCGTCGCCTTCTTCGCGCTGTTGCGGACGATCACCGGCGTGCCGGAAATCCCGTATTCCGGCTCGACATCGCCGCACCCGACATCGTTGCTGCTCTGCGAGGTGCCGAGGCTGACCTGCCACAGTACCGCGTAGGTCTGCGCATCGAACGCGTAGACGCTGTCATGCCCGGTGACGACGATCAGCACATCGTGCTTCTTGCCGTCGGGCATCTTGAAGTTCGAGACCAGCAGCGGCTGGGCGAACACGTTCCCATCGACGTTGAGCGTCGCCAGCAGCCCGAAATTGGCCGAGGCGACACTGGTGGGCGTCAGGTCCGTTTCGGTCTGATTCCAGCCGGTGCGGCCGCCGTCGTAATGGTAGGCAGTAACGTCGATCGGTGTGCCACCATAGGTTTTAAGCAGCCGGGTGCGCGGATTGCCGATCAGCGCGGCGGGCGGCAGCAGGCTCCGCGGCGCGGCATGGGATGGATGCGCGACCAGCGCCTGCTTGTGGCCGGCAGGCGTGCCGGGCGCGGCCGTTGCGGGTCCAGCGGCGAGAGCCAGCGGTGCTGCAATGAGCGCGAAAAGCGCGAAAAACCGTGTCGTTTCCAAGGTATTGAGCTGCAAAGTCATATGAGATACCCCCAAAGGTGCCGCCGCACCGGCCCTCTGACGGACGTGACGGCACTGATGCAAGAAGAACACCCTATCATTTGCAAGTATCGCGCGCCCAGCAAGAAGTGCGGGCATCCAGTCGCCATTTGACAGCAACCGTTACCGCCGGACGGCCGCTCGATGTTTGCCGCCCATGCCGGCCGGGCAACATCTCGCCGCAAGCTGCGCCGGCCACGCAGCGCTACGGCGTCAGGCCGAACACCTCAACGGACTTGTAGGCAGGCACGTAAACCCGGCCATTGGCCTCCAACGGCGTCAGGAACGGGTTCTGTTGCGCCGGGTTGGACCAGGCGCCCGCGGAGGCGGCATAGATCGGCGCCCCCAGCGACGTGGCGTTGTATGCCTCGATCTGCACGGCGTTGCTGCGCCGGGCCAGCCAGACCACGCCGCTGCCGGCGGCGCCGCCGTTCGACGACACGATCGGCAGCGAGCCGCCGAAGCCGGCCTTGCTGGTGCCGACCACCGCCTGCGTCAACGACGGCGCGGCGCCGGCCGCGACCGAAAACGCGCGCAGCACGTCGCCATTGACCTGCACATAGACCAGCCCGCCACCCGGCCCATTGTAGAACGCAGGCCCGCCCCAGAGCCCCAGGCCGCTGCCCGCCACGCGCGTGGCCTGCAGCGCACCCACATCGTTGTCCCTGAGCCCTCCGAGCTTGTCGCCGTTCAGCAGATACAGCACGGCATCCTTGCCGATCGCGACGGCGAGCGGCGGCGCGGTCTGGCCGACGAGCGGCGGCAGCAACATGACACCCCCGGAACCGAAATCGACATCGCTGGTGTTCAGCGTCTGATATCGGGCCGGTGTGAAGCTGGAGATGACGTGACCGAGCGTCGCCGGCAGCTTCAGCACGCTTTCGCCATAATCGCGGTGGCGCTGCGTCAGGTCGTAGTTCCCGTTGCCCGTCACCGCGAATAGGTTGCCCGCCGGGTCCACCGCGGGCGCGAATCCGGTCATCCAGATGCTGGCGAGTTCCGTGGTGGCCGGGGTTTCGATCGTGTGGAAGGCGGCCAGTGGCTTCAGGTTCGGGCGGTAGCGCACCACCCAGCCGGAAATGCCCGCCCGGTTGTGATCGCAATGCGATCCGATCGCGACGTAAACCGTGCCGTTGGCGTAGGCGAGCCCGGCACGGCTCCATTGGTTCTGCGCATCGAACTTGAGGTGCGTCCCGTCGCTGAGGCTCGCTTCCGGCGCGATTTCCACCGACGGGACCACGGGCCGCCCGGTCGCGACATCCAGCGCGTGCAGCCTGGTGTCGAACGTCATCGGCTGCGGCTCGGTGGCGGCGACCAGATAGAGGATCGCGCGCTTGGCGCTGCGGACGATGACCGGCGTGCTGGAGATGCCGTATTCCGGTTTGACGTCGGCGCAGCCGACATCGTTGCTGGATTGCGCTACACCGAGATTGACCTGCCACAGGCCGGCGTAGGTCCTGGCGTCGAACGCGTAAACGCTGTTGTGACCGGTGGCGATGATCAGCACGTCGTGGGTGGTGCCGTCCGGCAACGCCAGGCCGGAGACCAGCAGCGGCTGCGCAAACACGTTGCCGTCGACATTCAGCGTGTGCAACAGACCGAATTTGGCGGACGCCACGGTCGCCGGCGTGAGGTCCGTTTCACTCTGGTTCCAGCCCGTGCGCCCCTGGTCGTAGTGGTAGGTCGTGACATCGATCGGCGGGCCGCCATAGGGCCTGGCGAGGCCCGCAGCTGCGTTGGGCAATAAAGTGGCCTGCGGCAGTTCTCCCGGGGGGGCGTAGGCGGGGCGGTGGTGCATCGGCATCGGCCGGGGCGCGGGCCGATCGG
>JAATGE010000009.1 GCA_015654825.1 Rhodospirillales bacterium | reverse complement strand
GCGCCTGTGCCGCCGCCGACCGCACCGGCCACGCCATGCTGCACACGCTGTATCAGCAATGCCTGAAACACGACGTGGAATTCTTCGTCGAGTATTTTGCCCTCGATCTGATCATGGATGACGAGGGCGTGTGCCGCGGTGTCACCGCCTGGTGCCTCGATGACGGCACGATCCATCGCTTTCGCGCCCAACTGGTGATCCTCGCCACCGGCGGCTACGGCCGCGCGTTCCTGAGCTGCACGTCCGCCCACACCTGCACCGGCGACGGCGGCGGCATGGTGCTGCGCGCCGGCCTGCCGACGCAGGATATGGAATTCGTGCAATTCCACCCGACCGGTATTTTCCCCGCCGGCTGCCTGATTACCGAGGGCGCGCGCGGCGAAGGCGGCTACCTGACGAATTCCGAAGGCGAACGTTTCATGGAACGCTACGCCCCGACCGCCAAGGACCTGGCGTCGCGCGACGTGGTCAGCCGCTCGATGACGATCGAAATCAACGAAGGCCGCGGTGTGGGGCCGCACAAGGACCACATCCTGCTGCATCTCGAGCATCTCGGCGCCGCGCTGCTGCACGAACGGCTGCCCGGCATTTCGGAAACCGCGCGGGTGTTTGCCGGCGTGGACGTCACGAAGGATCCGATCCCGGTTCTGCCGACGGTTCATTACAACATGGGCGGCATTCCGACGAACTATCACGGCGAGGTGCTGAACCCGACCCCAGCCAATCCGGACGCGGTGGTGCCCGGCCTGATGGCGGTCGGCGAGGCCGCCTGCGTATCGGTGCACGGCGCCAATCGTCTCGGCACCAACTCGTTGCTCGACCTCGTGGTGTTCGGGCGCGCCGCCGGGCATCGCGCGGCGCAGATCGTCGTATCCGGCGCGAGCCAGCCCGCGCTGGCGGCCCGCGCCGGCGAGGCCAGCCTCGATCGTTTTGATTGGACGCGCCATGCCCAGGGCAGCACGCGCGTCTCCCATTTGCGCGACGCAATGCAGCGCACGATGCAGGCACACGCGGCGGTGTTCCGCAACAGCGCTTCGCTGGCCGAGGGCGTGCACAAAATCGGCGGCGTCTGGGCCGGCCTGGCCGATATGTCGGTCAGCGACCGCAGCCTGATCTGGAATTCCGATCTCGTGGAAGCGCTGGAGCTGCAGAACCTGATCCATAACGCGATGGCGACGATGGTTTCCGCCGAAGCCCGCCACGAGAGCCGCGGCGCGCAGGCGCACGATGATTTTCCGGAACGCGACGACCATAACTGGATGAAGCATACATTGAGCTGGGTCGGCGGCGATGGCAGCGTGCATCTGGATTACCGCCCGGTGCGGATGCAGACCCTGACCAACGAAGTGCAGGTATTTCCGCCGAAAAAGCGCGTCTACTGATCCCGAAAGCCCGATCGCATGGCCGAACTCTCGCTTCCCAAGAACAGCCGCGTGCAGCGCGGCCGCAGTTTCGAGGCACCTCCGGGCGCCACGCGCGTTCGCGAATTCAAGATCTACCGCTGGTCGCCCGACGACAGCGAAAACCCGCGGCTCGACAGTTACAAGATCGACCTGGACCGCGTCGGCCCGATGGTGCTGGACGCACTGATCCACATCAAGAATGAAATCGATCCGACCCTGACATTTCGTCGTTCCTGCCGCGAGGGCATCTGCGGCAGTTGCGCCATGAATATCGACGGCGGCAACACGCTCGCATGCCTGAAACCAACGGCAGAGATCAAAGGTGCGGTCGCCATCTACCCCCTTCCCCACATGCCGGTGGTCAAGGACCTGGTGCCCGACCTCACGACCGCCTACGCGCAACTGCAAAGCATCGAGCCTTGGCTGCAGGCCGACAGCCCGCCCCCGCCCGACGGCGAGCGCCGCCAAAGCGAGGACGAGCGCGCCAAGCTGGACGGCATGTGGGAATGCATCCTGTGCTATTGTTGCACAACCAGTTGCCCCAGCTACTGGTGGAACGGTGACAAATACCTCGGCCCCGCCACCTTGCTGGCCGCCTACCGCTGGATCATCGACAGCCGCGACGAAAACACCGGCGCGCGGCTTGATGCGCTGGAAGATCCGTTCAAACTGTATCGCTGCCATACCATTTTGAATTGCACGCAGACTTGCCCTAAGGGGCTTAATCCGGCTCAGGCTATCGCGGAAATCAAGAAACTGCTGGTGGAGCGGCGCGCTTAAGAAAGAAAGGCCAGGGCTCTGCCCTGGACCCGCTGGGGCCAGTAGGCCCCAGACCCCATTCGTTGGGGGGAACGACGAGGTCCCAGGCGCGCGCTAATTCAGGAATTGGATCGGCCGACCGTCCAGGCCAGGCTCCAAGTCGGCGCCTTCCGCGCCGAGCACTGTGGTTTCGCGCCGCACGTCTCGTAGGATGTCATCAAAACTATCATCCTCCTCGACGAAGCCGCTTCGGAGTAGGAAATTTTTCAAATTAGCTCCCGTCATTTCGATGATCCTTGTCACCACCAACACCGCCCTCGCCCGCTGCCCCCGCCGCATAGGATAGGTCTACGCGCCCCGCCTGATCAGATTTCGTCAACGAATTTCTTTAGCGGGCCATCGACGAATTGGTTCGGGCGCCAGCCCTTCAATACTTTATCGACGACAAACTCATCCGCCGCCCCAACGGCAAGGCCGGCACCCAGGTTTGCAAGTCCGGCAAACGTGGTAAAAACGTAACGCAAAGCCTTAACCGGTAGCTTATTTACCCAGCCATCGACCACAATGGACTGATAATAATCGTTGAGAAGTATTGCGTCCGGGTTCCTTCCAGCCAGCCATTGCTTGAATCGGTGCGCTCTCTTTAGAATAGGCAGAAATTCCGCGAAGCTTCGCTCACCTGAGTTAATGGCCTCGCGGACTGCGTGTGCATCCCTGAGCGTAACAGTCTGAAAGAGTTCGATATCCCGAAGGCTTATGTCTCTCCTTATTAATAGTGACTTAAACCTGACACGGATAAGATCAGAGCATAGCTGCGATGTAATAACTTCGGACATGTAGTTTGATGCTAAATCAACATCAATCTTCGCATCAAGAATATGACTCATTATGTACTCTGGTGAGATCGAGCTATGTGTCGGGCTGACCGATTTGTGGTACTGCCTATTGATTCCATCGAAATCGAGGTCTGTCATGACATAGAAGCGTCCGCTTTGATCATCCTTTTTGATAAATCTAAACTCCCAAGTCGGCGGGAGTGTAAACGAAGGAACCGCGTAGTTCAAATACGTTTTGACATAGTTGGCAAGGCGGCTTGAATCCGCCAGTTCTTCTGATGCAACCTCGCTGCTGTCCTTCGAATTACCAAGGCCCACATCTCGGAACTCAAATCTATCAAGTAGCCGGCGCGTGATTTTTTTGCTTGCTGCGGAGACCCCGAGTGCCCGCTCCACTGTTTCACGCACTTCGTCAGCAGTTCGAATTTTCTTCTTATCGGCATGTTTCTCAAGCTTAATCGATGCAAAACCATAGTGGGGCACAAAGTTCACCGTCTCGGTCATCACACCGGTTTGGGTTCGCGAGTAGCTGGCCGATAGCAGTCCTTCCTCAAGTAGAGCCAGCAGCGTGTCAGGTCCGATCGTCTTAATCAAATCCCCCAAAATACCCCTATCGACCACCATATGCACAGAACTGTAAAATAAAAGCGTTTCCGCAAGGACACCTGCGTCAACCGAATTGGGACCATATGACTGGCGCCGGATTAGTGCAGACTGAAACATATCGCCTATCCTATCGAACAGTCTGCTTATGGCCCTGGCGCATCGCTTGGCCACCCGCTAGGCGCCCCGGTTGCGCTCGCCGACGTCCCCTCGTCCCGCCGCTGGTTTGCCCAGACTGCAACACCATCAAGGCTAGCCGAACAAAAATCCTACGGGCCAGCGGTGTCAAATCCAAAGGCCCCGACACCGCCGCGTGCTGAACATATCCAAGAACTTGACGCCGGCTCCGCTTCCCCCATACGCAAGCCAGCCTAGGTCAATCCCGATCCCGCTTATTGCCAAACACGGGCGCGCCGGCGCCACGGCAGCACGTCATAAGGTTGCCCTGTCCGCGATCAGACGCTAGCCCGACGCACCCCGCACCCATCTATTGATCATGCACACCGGCCACGTCGCCACCGCCTCCTCCCGCTTTAGCGCCTGGTCCAACAGTCTGCTGGTGGACCACGCCGTGTTCCGCGTGCTGTGGGACAACTGGGCGGAGGTCATCCCAAGCAAGCTCTACCGCTCCAACCACCCGACCCCGGGTCGCCTCAAGGCCGCCGCGCGCCGCTACGGGCTGAAAACGCTGATCAATCTACGTGGCCACCGCGAATGCGGCTCGGACGCCCTCTCCCGCGCCGCCGCTGCACGCCTCGGCCTTACTCACATCGACATGGCGTTCGAAAGCCGCGGCGCCCCCCACCGCGACCGCATCCTGCGGTTCGCCGACATCTACGCCGGCCTGGAAACGCCCGCCTTGATGCACTGCAAATCGGGCGCGGACCGCGCCGGCCTTGCCGCCGGCCTGGCCATCCTGTTCGAAGGCGGTACCGCCGCGCAGGCCCTCGCCCAGCTTTCCTGGCGCTTCGGCCATTTCAGCCGCAGCCGCACCGGCATCCTGGACGCGTTCTTCCTGCACTACGCGGCAGTCGCCGAAGGCCGAGTGCCGTTCGTCGTGTGGGTGGAAACCGAGTACGACGAAGCCGATTTACGCCGCCGCTTCGTAGCCTCCGGCATCTCCAGTTTCGTAGTAGATCGGGTGCTGAGACGAGAATAAATTAAATGGGGTCTGGGGACTTGTCCCCAGCGGGTCCAGGGCAGAGCCCTGGCCTTTCTTCTTTTCTACATCACCGCTGCCCCACGCCCACGTCCGTCGCGAATCCGCGCCTCGATCCGGTCCCAAATCCGCCCGGCCAAATTTACCCCATCAAACCGCGCAATTTCCTGC
>JAATGE010000406.1 GCA_015654825.1 Rhodospirillales bacterium | reverse complement strand
CGCCAAGCTCGGCGCCCGGTTCGATCGCGACGCCCACGGCAACATCGCGCTTGGGCTTGAGGCAGGCCACGGGCGTCGGCGCATCATCCACGCGCAAGGCGATTCCAGTGGGCGCGAAATCCTGCGCGCCGTCATCGAGGCGGTGCGGCAGAGCCCGCACATCACCGTGCTGGAAGGCTGCACCGCGACCCGCCTGATCCTGCGCGACGGCGCCATCGCCGGCGTGCTGGCGCACGGTCCCGGCGGCTCATTCGTGTTGCGCGCCAGCCGCGTCGTAATGGCGACCGGCGGCCTTGGCGGGCTGTACAGCCACAGCACCAATCCGGCGGGCGCCATCGGCCAGGGCCTGGTGCTGGCCGCGCGCGCCGGCGCGGCGCTGGCCGACCTCGAGTTCGTGCAATTCCACCCCACGGCCCTCGATGTAGGCCTCGACCCGATGCCGCTGGTCAGCGAGGCGGTGCGCGGTGAAGGCGCCATCCTGATTGACGAGACCGGCGCCCGCTTCATGGCGGGCCAGGGCCGCGCCGAGCTGGAACCACGCGACGTGGTCAGCCGCGCCGTGTGGCGCCGCATGGGCGAAGGCCACCGCGTATTCCTGGATGCGCGCGCGGCGCTCGGCGCGCGGTTCGGCGCGCGCTTCCCGGCGGTTTACGCCGCGTGCCGCGAGGCCGGCATCGATCCCGCGACCCAGCCGATCCCGATCCGCCCGGCCGCGCACTACCACATGGGCGGCATCGCGGTTGACGCGACGGGCCGCAGCACCGTGCCCGGCCTGTGGGCCTGCGGCGAGGCCGCCAGTACCGGCCTGCACGGCGCCAACCGCCTCGCCAGCAACTCGCTGCTGGAAGCCGCCATCACCGGCCAGGCGGTCGCCGCCGACATAGCCGGCACTGTCGCCGGCCGCCCTGCCCCGCTGGCGCCGCTGGCGTTGCCCGCACGTCCCGACCCCACCGCCGTGCGCGCCATTCTGTCGCGCCACGCCGGCGTGCTGCGCGATGAAGCGGGCCTCGCGACCGCGGCGGCTTGCCTGGTGCCGCTCGCCGAGGCGCATGGCCCGGCCTCCGACCCCGCGCTGCTGGGCCTGATGATGGTCGCCGCCATGCAGCTCCGCCGCGAGAGCCGTGGCGGCCATGCGCGCACCGATTTCGCGGACAGATCCGCTGCGTTGGCATTCCGACGAACCCTGACCTGGGAGCAGGCCCGCGCGGCCGTGCGGGTGGCACCTGCCAAGGCAGTGGCGCCCGCCAACGCACATGTGCGCCCCGGCGCGCGCGCGCCGGCCTCCGCGTGATGCTGCCGCTGCTGCTGATCGAGCCGCTGGTGCGGGCGGCGCTGGTCGAGGATCTGGGCCGCGCCGGCGACATCACGACGGCCGCGGTGGTGCCACAGCACATTCAGGCGGAAGCCATTCTGGTCGCCCGCCAGCCCGGCACGATCTGCGGCCTCGATCTGGCCGCGACGGCATTCCACCTCGTCGATCCCGGCCTGCGCTTTTCGCCGTCGCTGCGCGACAGCGCGCGGGTCGAGGCAGGCGACGTGATCGCGCGCATCGGCGGCCCGGCGCGCGGCATTCTGACCGGCGAGCGCGTGGCGCTGAATTTCCTCGGCCATCTGAGCGGCATCGCCACCGCGACGCGCGGCATCGCCGACAAGATCGCCCACACCAATTGCCGGGTCACCTGCACGCGGAAAACCACACCGGGGCTACGCGCGGTGGAGAAATACGCGGTGCGGTGCGGTGGGGGCGCGAACCATCGTTTCGGGCTCGATGACGCCATCCTGATCAAGGACAATCACATCGCGATCGCCGGCGGCCTGCGCGCCGCGCTGGTGCGCGCGCGCGCGCATGCCGGCCACCTGGTAAAGATCGAGGTGGAGGTGGATGCGCTGTCGCAACTGGAGGAAGCGGTCTCGATCGGCGTGGACGCCGTGCTGCTGGACAACATGACGCCGGCCGAGGTTTTCGAGGCGGTACGGATCGTTGCGGGGCGCGCGATCACCGAGGCTTCCGGTGGGATTACGTTGCAGACGGCACAGGATTTCGCCGAGACCGGCGTGGATCTCATTTCGGTGGGATGGATAACCCATAGCGCGTTTACACTGGATATTGGGCTGGATATTTAGGGCGCAGAAAAAAGGCCAGGGCTCTGCCCTGGACCCGCAGGGCAATCGCATTTGAAAGCCGCCGGCGCCCGCTCCAACTGACGTCGGCGAACAAGGAACAAATTAACAAAAGTTTTTGCTTCTTTTTTCAAAAAGAAGTGCTTTTTCTTGTTCTTTTTTGAAAAAAAGAACCAAAAAACTTTTGTTATTTTGACCCTCACCGGCCGCACGATGGAGCCGTAGGCCCCAGGCCCCAATTTCATCAGCGTGTGCTATCGACTGTGACTTTCACGAGTGCTGGCTCGCTCGCCAGGCGTTCGAAAGCCAATGGCACGTCGGCCAGGCCAATTTCCTCGCTGACGACCGCGGCGGCGTCGATGCGGCCTTCGGCTATGTCGGCAAGCGTTACCGCAAATTCCGCGGGCGAATAGCCTAGCACAAAATCCAGGCCTAGCTGTTTGTTGATGGCAAGTGCGGGTTCTATGGTGTCGGGCTGCATGCAGACGCCGGCGACCACGATGCGCGCGCCGGGCGGAGCGCCCTCGATAATCGATTGCAACATGCCGGGCGCGCCGACGCATTCGAAAATCACCGGGCGCTTGCCTTGCTGGCCGGTGAACATGGCCAATGCGTGCTCGGCAAGCGTCGCGGACACATCGAGCTTTGGCCACAATGCGTGCGGCGATCGTTGCGCGGGATCGATCAGGTAGTCAGCCCCGAGCCGTTCGGCCGCGGCGCGGCGCGCGGCCGAAAAGTCGCAGGCGACGACAGGGCCGATGCCGCGTGCCTTCAGCGCGGCCAGGACAGCAAGGCCAACCGGGCCGCAGCCGACGATCATGCACACCGAATTTTCATACGGGGCCGCGCGCGCCACGGCGTGCGCACCGACGGCAAACGGCTCCGTGGTAGCCGCCAGCGCCGATGGCAGGCCGTTCGGCACCGGCAGCAGCAGCATTTACTGCAGCACCATGGTTTCGGCAAAACCGCCGGGGAATATGTTGGAGTAGCCGACGACCTCCATCCCGGTGGGCCCGAGGGCCATGGGGATGGAGACAACGCGCGTTCCTGGTGCAAGGCGGCGTTCCGTATCCGCACCATAATCGATGATTTCGGCGCAGAATTCATGGCCGAAGATGACATCCTGATTTGGGTTCAGAACGGTTGTGCTGCCGCTGCGCCGGCCGATGTCCGCCATGTGGTCGAGGTGATGCAGGGCGTGCAGGTCGCTGCCGCAGATACCGCACGCGAGCGTTTTGACGCGTACTTGACCTCGCCCGGGTGTGGGTGGTGCGGTATCGCAGTCGAGAATGAGCTCCACGCCGCGCCTGACAACTGCCCGCATCGATAGGTCCCCCTGGAAACGTCAGCCATGCCCTTTGAGACCAACGGCTCAGAATATCGGCCTCAGCTCTGCAAATGCATTCGCGACACGGTCAGATCTCGGCCGCAATCTCCGCATTTTCGTGGTACGAATGGGCTCCAAATCCCTTGGCCTATGTAACCAACCGGCCTCCCGCACGATGGGCACCGTATGTTCATCGACCAAATGCCAAGAATGGCTCCAAGTGGCACGAATACGAGGACTGCGTTCCGAGGTGGCCCTGGTGTAAGAAATAGGATCGCACCGCCTCCTACAAGCCAAAGCAGCATAACCAGGTGAAACTTGCGCCTGGGCGGCATTCACTATTCTCCTTGGCACGTCGCGAACCCGGAGCAATGCGAGCTTAATCAACGGGGTCTGGGGCCGTCGTGCGCAGCACGCTTTCGCGTGACGGCCCCAGCGGGTCCAGGGCAGAGCCCTGGCCTTACTTTACCTCTCCCCAGCCACGCATGCTCCGGCGCAGCGTGCCAACGGGCAAGGCTAGCAGCCAGCACCGATCTTGCAACAGAAAGCCGGGGGCTCCGCCCCCCGAACCCCGGACGGCGTGCCGCCGCTGTCGTTAGCGCTGCGCGGCGGGAGTCTTCTGTAGCAATGCGGCCACTCAGCGGTCACGCCTCCCACCGATCCACCCGCAACCGCCGCAACACCACGCGCGCGAACAACCACCCGCCCTCCGCGCGCACATATTCATCATGGTAATGCCCGTACCCATGCAGCCGCAGCCCCGGCGCCGACGATTTCGCACCGAACCACAGCAGATCCTCCATCGCCCAGATACCGCTGCCGCGATCCGCGCCATGCACGGAAATCTCCCCCATGTGCCCATGATGCACCGAGCACACATCGGCCAGCGACCCCGCCACCGCCTCCGCGATCCCCGCCGCCCCGCGCAGCACCAGCCCCGGCACGTCGTCCGGAAAGCTCAACTCCGCATCCGGCGCGAACAGCGCACGGAAGCCCGCCCAATCCTTGCCATCGACACCGCTAAAATACCGCGCCCGCAACACCCGGATTTCCTCGATCGCCAAAATCCGTTCCAGATCGGTCATAGCCGGCGCCGTCATCTTTCCATGATCAGGCTGTGCGCCGCCATGGGTCCCGTCGCCGTCACCCCGCCATCCACCGCGATCTGCTGTCCGGTAACGAACCGGGCCTCGTCGCTGGCCAGGAACAGCGCCGCATAGGCCACGTCCCACGCGTCGCCCTCCACGCCCAGCGGCCCGACCTTTCGTCGCGTCTCACGCAACGATTCCGGCAGCAGCCCGGCCACCAGCGGCGTCCGGATATGCCCCGGCGCCACCGTATTCGCGCGGATCCCCTGCCGCCCGTACACCACCGCCACCTCACGCGAAAAATGCTCCATCGCGGCCTTGGAAGGCCCATACGCGAAAGTCCCGTGCGCCATGATGCCCGCAATCGACGAAATATTCACCACCGCCCCGCCGCCGCGCCCGATCATCGCCGGCACCGCATGCCGGCACATCAGCACCGCGCTCTTCAAATTGACAAAAAACATATGCTCCCAGGCCGCTTCATCGAAATTCCCGAAATCCCCCTGTTGCCCCGCGATGCCGACATTGTTGACCAGGATATCCACGCCACCGAACCGTTCCACCGTTTGATCTACGATGCGCCGGCAATCCTCGTCGCGCGTCACATCGGCCGCCACCACGAACGCCTCGCCGCCCGCCGCCTCGATCCGCGCCCGCGTATCCTCCGCCCGGGCCGCCTCGCGATCCACCAGGCACACGTGCGCACCCTCGCCGGCGAACAGCAGCGCCATCGCCTTGCCGGTCCCCACCCCCTCGCCCGACCCCTGGGACCCCGCCCCGGTCACGATCGCCACCTTGCCGTCCAGGCGGTTGCAAAATTGGCGCGGCTCGCGCATGCGGCTCCCCCAGCTACAAGCGGCACCTCCGCCGCAACGCGGTCTTGCCCCCGCCGCGCCCCCCGCGCCACCCGCGCGCCAGCTCCATCGGGTGCCGGATATCGTGGCCAAGCGGCGTGGCCCCGGCCGCGCCATGCCGCATCGTCGCCGCCATCAAAGGGAACGACATGACGCACCCACCCGACGAAACACTCGCTTCACGGCTGGACCGCATCGAATCCACGCTGGCGATCCAGCAGCTCCCGGTCCGTTACGCCCTCGCCGTCGACGGCCGCGACATTGAAACCTGGCTATCGCTGTTCGTGCCGGACGTCGATTGCGGCCGCCACGGCATCGGCCGCGAGGCCCTGCGCGGCACCATCGAGCCCGCGCTGCGCGGCTTTTACCGCTCGATCCATTTCATCTGTGGCCACCACATCGAATTCGCCGATCCGGACCATGCCCACGGCCACGTCTATTGTCGCGCCGAGCACGAGGACGGCGCCCAATGGATCGTCATGGCCATCTGCTATTTCGACGAGTACGCCCGCCGCGACGGCACCTGGTATTTCGTCCGCCGCCGCGAGCGCCACTGGTACGCCGTCGACACGCTGGACCGCCCGTCCCCCCCGTTCCACCGCTGGCCGGGCCACGACATCCCGCCCAAACTCCCCGCCGCCTTTCCCACCTGGGCAGCGTTCTGGGACTCCTCCGACCCGGCGGAAATTGGCCGCCGCACTGGCGAAATAGATCGCGATCAATAAAGGCCAGGTCTCTGCCCTGGACCCGCTGGGGCCAGTAGGCCCCAGACCCCATTTTTCTGTTCCGAGCCTAGCATCGGCTGAGAGCCGATAGGCCAGACCTACGGGTTTGCGAGATTGGTACAGAAGAGTCCCGCCGCGCAGCGCTAACGACAGCGGAGGCACTCCGTCGGGGGTCCAGGGGGCGGAGCCCCTTGGTCGGCGAAGCCATTAGAATTCAACTAATTTATTGCGTTCGATAATCCTTACCCTAGGGCTTCTGGGGCTCTACCCCTAGACCCAAGACGGCGTGCCGCCGCCTGCGTTAGCGCTGCGCGGCGGGAGTCTTCTGTACGCTCTGGCGAGACGTGGGAATTAGCGACGAGCTCGCAGCCGATGCCAAACTCGGAACAAATAAAATGGGGTCTGGGGCCTACGGCCCCAGCGGGTCCAGGGCAGAGCCCTGGCCTTTGTTGACCGCGATCTATTTCGCCGGTTCGGCGCCCAATTTCCGCCGGGTCGGAGGGGTGCCCGAAACCTGCCCAGGGGGGAAAGGGCGCGGGGAGATTGGGG
>JAATGE010000164.1 GCA_015654825.1 Rhodospirillales bacterium | reverse complement strand
TGATGCGCTCGACATGCTTAGGCGCCAGGTCAGGCCGCAACTGGATCACCACCCGCCCGGACTTCAGCGCCATATGCAACGTATCGGATTCGGTAGCATCACTCATCTGAATCTATTCCTGTATATTGGGGGTCTGGGGCCTCAGGCCCCAGCTTGGTCCAGGGGCAGAGCCCCTGGCCTTCCTACTACGTCGGGTCGCCCGCCACCCGCATCTTGACAATCTTGTCCGGCCCCGTAACCATCCCGCTGCTGCCTTCGCCGCGCTTGATCTTGTCGACGAATTCCATGCCGGAAACCACCTGGCCCCAGATCGTATACTGGCCGTCGAGCGCCGGGTTGGGTGCAAACATGATGAAGAACTGGCTGTTCGCGGTATCCGGCTCCTGGGTGCGCGCCGCACCGACCGTGCCGCGGACAAACTTCGCCACATTGCTGAATTCGGCTGGGAGATTCGGGTATTTGCTGCCACCCTCGCCGGTCCCGGTCGGATCGCCGCCCTGGGCCATGAAGCCGTCGATGACGCGATGGAATGGCGTGCCATCATAAAAATGTTCGTGGCACAGCAGCTTTATGCGCTCCACGTGTTTCGGCGCCAGGTCCGGGCGCAGCTCGATCACCACCCGGCCATAGGGGATGTCGAGATAGACCGTGTTCTGCGGATCGGTTTTCGGTGTCGACTGCGCACTGGCCGCGCCGGCGGCCAGCAGGGCGGCGATGGTGAAGAAAGTACGTCTCTGCATCAGGACTCTCCTTTGTCTTGCGCTGATTTATCCGCGGCGACGCGTGCCAGCGTGCGTGCCAGGGTCAATGAAGGCACGAAGCTGGATATGTCGCCGCCAAGCTGGGCGATCTCCTTCACGAAACGCGAGGAGATGAATTGGTGGTGTTCGCTGGCCATCAGGAAGATCGTCTCGATGTTAGGCGCCAGACGGTAGTTCATGCCGGCCATCTGGAATTCGTAATCGAAATCCGAAACGGCGCGCAGGCCGCGAACGATCACGCCAGCGCCGTGGGCCCGCGCGAAATCGATCAGCAGCCCGGAAAAACTGACGATTTCCACCTCCGCGCCGGTGCGCGCGCCGATCGTCGCGCATTCGTCGCGCACCAGATCGACCCGCTCCTCCAGCGGAAACAGCGGCCCCTTGCCGATGTTGCGCGCCACACCGACAACCAGCCGGTCCAGCATCCGGGCGGCCCGGAAAATGATGTCCAGATGCCCGTTCGTAACCGGATCGAACGTGCCCGGATAAACGCCGATGCGTTGCGTCATGGCGCCGGCGGCTCCTCCGCCGCGGCCGCCTCGCCGTCGCCGTTCTCTTCCTCCAGCACCGGAAAGACGCTGGTGACCTTCTCGCCCTCGGACATGCGGAACAGCGTAACCCCCATGGCCTGACGCGCGGTGATGCGTACCTGGTCGGCCGGCACGCGGATCAGGCGGCCGACATCGGTCACCAGCATCACGTCATCGCCGCGCCGCACCGGCAGGGTCGCAACGACTTCGGTGCCGTTGCGGGATGACAGCACCATGTTGGCGATACCCTGGCCGCCGCGCCCACTGACGCGATATTCATAGGCCGAGGTGCGCTTGCCAAATCCGCCGTTGGAAACAGTTAGAAGAATTTCCTCCGCGGCATCCAGCTCCGCCACGCGTTCCGGCGTCAGCGCAACGACCGCCACCGACTCCTCATCCGTCTCAGGCGGCGTTTCCGGCTCGTCCTCGGGCTCCGCCCCACGTCGGCGCGCCGCGGCAATGCGCAGGTAGGCGTCGCGCTCACCCGGGGTCGCATCCATGTGGCGCAGCACGCAAAGGCTGTTCACTTCATCGCCCTCGGCAAGCTTCATGCCGCGCACGCCGGCGCTTTCGCGCCCGGCAAATACCCGCAGCTGCTCGTCGGTGATTTGAAAGCGGATGCAGCGCGCCGCCCGCGTCGCCAGCAGCACGTCGTCGCCCTCGCGGCAGGTGGCGACACCGATCAGCCGGTCGCCGTCATCGAGCTTCATGGCAATCAGCCCGCTGGCACGCACCCGCCCGAAATCGGCGAGCTTGTTGCGCCGCACGTTGCCGCTGGCCGTGGCGAACACCAGGTGCAGCGACTCCCACAGCGCCTCATCCTGCGGCAACGGCAGCACGGCGGTAATCTGGTCGGCGCCAAGCTCCGGCAAAAGATTGACCAGTGCGCGTCCCTTGGCGGTCGGCGACGCTTCCGGCAACCGCCAGACCTTTTCGCGAAAAGCCTTGCCACCGCTGGAGAAGAACAGCACCCACTGGTGCGTGTGGGCATTGAAACTGCGTGCCACGATGTCGTCGCCGCGCGTGCCGGCGGCGGTGCGCCCGCGCCCGCCGCGGTTCTGCGCCCGGAATGTTTCCAATGGCGTGCGCTTGATGAATCCGTCGCGCGTGATGGTAACCACCATCTGGCCCGGCTCGATCAGGCTCTCGTCGTCCTGGTCCGCCGCCGCATCGGCGATTTCCGTCAGGCGCGGCGCCGCGATTTCGGCGCGCACCCGTGCGAGCTCCTCGCGCATGACCTCCAGCCGACGCACGCGGCTGCCGATAATGTTGAGAAGTTCGGTGATCTTCTCGGCGACCTCCGCAAGCTCCTGGCCGATCTTGTCGCGCTCGAGGCCGGTGAGGCGCTGCAGCCGCAGTTCCAGCACGCCGCGCGCCTGGGTTTCGGTGAACCGCACCGTGCCGTCGACAACCTGGTTGCCCTCGTCGTCGATCAGGGCAAGCAGCGGGGCGATATCGGCGGCCGGCCAACTGCGATCCATCAGCGCCGCCCGGGCCGTCGCGGCGTCCGGGCTCGCCCGGATCAGGCGGATCACCTCATCGATGTTGGCGACGGCAATGGAATAGCCGACCAGCAGATGGGCACGCTCGCGGGCCTTCGAGAGATCGAACCGCGCACGCCGCAGAATGACGTCCTCGCGGAACCGGATGAAACATTCCAGCGCATCCTTCAGGCCCAGCGTCCGCGGCCGGCCCTGGTCCAGCGCCAGCATATTGATGCCGAAACTGACCTGCAGGTTGGTGAAGCGGAACAGCTGGTTCAGCACCACCTCGGGTGTCGCCTCGCGCTTCAGCTCGATCACCACGCGCATGCCTTCGCGATCGCTTTCGTCGCGAATGTCGCTGATCCCCTCGACCTGCTTGGCGCGCACCAGCTCGGCCATGTGCTCCTGCAACTTGGCCTTGTTGACCTGGTACGGCAGCTCGGTGACGATGATCGCGGTGCGGTCTTTCTTGAACTCCTCGAACGCGCACTTGGCGCGAATGATGATGCTGCCGCGGCCGCCCTCGAACGCACTGCGGATACCGGAACGACCCAGTATCGTCCCGCCGGTCGGGAAATCCGGACCTGGAACGATCTTCATCAGCTCTTCGAGCGTCGTGTCAGGATCGGCAATCAGCGCCAGCGTGGCGTCGATGATCTCGGCCGGGTTGTGTGGCGGAATGCGCGTCGCCATGCCGACCGCGA
>JAATGE010000102.1 GCA_015654825.1 Rhodospirillales bacterium | reverse complement strand
GACTATCGCGATCCCACCAACAGGATCTTCTACGCGGCCAGCGGCGACGTCAGGCTGCCCGACGCGATCGCGACCAGGATCAGTGGCGTGGTCGGCCTGTCGGACCGCATCCATTTCGCACCACTTGCCGCGGGCCTGCCCGCGGGCGTGCAGCCGCTCGGCGTGGGCCACGGTCCCGGCGGCGGCTTCGATGCGGCCGACCTGCGTTCCATCTACAGCGTTCCGCCGCAGCAATTCGGCCCGCAACAGGTCCTGGCGCTGTTCGAACAGGGCGGCTTCGACCGCAAGGACGTGGCGAAATACGTCAAGCACAACAAACTCGTTCCTGTGCCGCTGAAGGTCCGCGGTGTCGATGGCTATGACGGCAGCATCGACGATGCCGGTGTGGAAGTCGAAACCATCATCGACATCGACATGATGATCGCCATCAATCCGGCAGCCAAGCAGATCATCGTCTACGAGCAGGGCAGCTCGCCGTTCCCGGTCGCCCTGGTCGACAGCCTGGCCGCCATGGCGGACGATAACGCCGCCAAGACCATCAGCATTTCCTACGGCACCGACGAAGCGCTGCAGGGCGCTGACGCGCTGAACGCCGAAAACGCGGTGCTGGAGCAGCTCACCGCGCAGGGGCAGACCGTGTTCGCGAGCTCCGGCGACCAGGGCGCCTACGGGCGAAGCGGCAGCGGGCTGAACGCGGAAGATCCGGGATCGCAACCGTTCGTCACCAGCGTCGGCGGCACCACGGTGTTTCCCGGCCCGAAGGAATCCTACAACGTCGAGGAAACCTGGAACAACCTCGCCTCGGGCTATGGCGCGACGGGCGGCGGCATCAGCGCGTTCTGGCCGATCCCCGCGTTCCAGACGCCCGGCGGCTACACGGTCACGCAGCGCAACGGCGGCTCGATCACGATGCGCAACGTTCCCGATGTGGCGGCCGTTGCCAATCCGCTGACCGGCGTTTCGGTTTACTCGGCGCTAGGCGGCGGCTGGATCGTCAAAGGCGGCACCAGCGTCTCATCACCCGTTTGGGCGGGCTATTTCAGCCTGCTGAATGCGGCCTCCGAAGGCCTCGGCTACGGGACCCTCGGCTATGCCAACCCGGCAATCTACGGTGTCGCGACGTTCCACGGCCTGCTCTACACCGCGTTCAACGATGTGCTGGACGGCAATAACGGCGACCTGCTCGGCACCGGCATTCCCGGCTTTTCCGCCGGCTCCGGCTACGACAACGCCACCGGCTGGGGATCGTTCATCGGCACCAGCCTCATGGTGAACTACGTCCTGCCGCCAGCGGACGGCGTTACCCGCGCACCGGCAGCGCCGACCAACTTCCATGGCCAGGGCGCGTCATCGACGAGCATCACGCTGTCCTGGACGCCGCACAAGGGCGACCACGGGTACGCCATCCTGCTGACCAACGAGACCACCGAGCAGGCGGCCGGCGCGTTCGTGTTCAAATACCCGGCGGCAACCATCAGTGGCCTGACGCCTAACACCCAGTACCATGTCGAGCCGTACTCCTCGTCACGGGGCGGCCAAACGCCGGCCGAACCGATCGAAGTATCAACACTAGCAACGAACTGATATGTCGGGTGGCTGGGGAGACGCTTTCCCCAGCCATTGCCCCCTGTCGACCGCGGGAAATCCTGGTTCCTGCCGCCGAGGCCGGCATAAGGCCAGGGGTTCTGCCCCATATGCGCTAAGTTAAGGTCAGAAAGGCCAGGGCTCTGCCCTGAACCCGCTGGGGCCTGACGCCCCAGACCCCCATTAGCGCTGCGCGGCTTTTTCATCGGCGCCCCGGCGAAGCCTGTACGAGCCAGGGATTTTCTGGATTCGCCGTTCCCCCCAATGAACGGGGTCTGGGGCCTACTGGCCCCAGCGGGGTCCAGGGGAAGAGCCCCCGGCCTTCCATTCTCGCTTAACCTAGCGCCTATGGGGCTCCGCCCCTGGATCCCGCTGGGGCCTTATTCCAACTGCCGGAAATCTTGACTCCTGCGGCCGTGTCCAGGGCGCGGATAAGGGCAGGAAGGCCAGGGCTCTGCCCTGGACCCGCTGGGGCCGTCACGCG
>JAATGE010000003.1 GCA_015654825.1 Rhodospirillales bacterium | reverse complement strand
GGCCCCAGCGGGGTCCAGGGGCAGAGCCCCTGGCCTTACTTCCTAATTCCGCGCCCGCTTCAGATCCGGCGGGGTTGCCTCTTCGGCCAGCGCGCGAGCGGCGTCCGCCAGCGACACCACGCTCTGGTCGCTGCCACCCAGCCGCCGCAGCGCCACCTGCCCCAGTTCCGCCTCGCGGCGGCCGACGACGGCCAGCACCGGCAC
This sequence comes from Rhodospirillales bacterium, assembly GCA_015654825.1. Classification (GTDB taxonomy): domain Bacteria; phylum Pseudomonadota; class Alphaproteobacteria; order Acetobacterales; family Acetobacteraceae; genus CAJCIS01. The sequence continues at coordinate 2,109 of JAATGE010000003.1, read as the reverse complement.
GTGCGCCAGGCTATGCTCCCGCACTTTTGCGTTGATTTTCTCGTTCCGCGTGTCGGTGCGCACTTCCAGCCCTGCCGCGCGCAGCGCGGCCGCGACCTGCTCCGCGTAGGGCGCCGCGTCGCTGACGATCGTCGCCACCACCACCTGCACGGGCGCCAGCCACAGCGGAAAGCGCCCGGCGTGGTGTTCGATGAGAATCCCGAGGAAACGTTCGAAGCTGCCGAGGATCGCGCGGTGCAGCATGACCGGGCGGTGCCGCGCGCTGTCCTCGCCGACATATTCGGCATCCAGCCGATCCGGCAGCACGTAGTCCACCTGCAGCGTGCCGCATTGCCAATCCCGGCCGATCGCGTCGCGCAGCACGAACTCCAGTTTCGGTCCGTAGAACGCACCCTCGCCGGGGTTCAGTTCGTATTCCACGCCGGCCAGCGCGCAGGCGTCGCGCAGTGCTGCCTCCGCCTTGTCCCAGGTCGCGTCGTCGCCGGCGCGCAATGTCGGGCGGTCGGCGAATTTGATGCGGAACGCCGGAAACCCGAAATCCTCATAGACGCTGCGCAGCAAATCGACGAAGCGCGCGGTCTCCTCGGGCACCTGCGCTTCGGTGCAGAAAATATGTGCGTCGTCCTGGGTAAAGGCGCGCACGCGCATGATGCCGTGCAGAGCGCCGCTGGGTTCGTAGCGATGGCAGGCGCCGAACTCGGCCATGCGCAGCGGCAATTCCCGATAGCTGCGCAGTCCATGATTGAAAATCTGCACGTGGCACGGGCAGTTCATCGGCTTGACCGCGAGCGTCTTTTCCTCGTTCTCGACGGTGGCGACGAACATGTGCTCCCGATAGCTCTCCCAATGGCCGGAGCGTTCCCACAGCACGCGATCCACCAGTTGCGGCGTCCTCACCTCCTGGTAGCCGCCGCCCTGCTGGCGTCGCCGCATATAGCTTTCTATGACGCGATACAGCCGCCAGCCGTCCGGGTGCCAGAAAATGCTGCCGACCGCTTCTTCCTGGATATGGAACAGATCCATTTCGCGGCCGATGCGGCGGTGGTCGCGCTTTTCCGCCTCCTCCAGCATAGTCAGGTACGCATCCAGTTCCTTCTGGTCACGCCAGGCGGTGCCGTAGATGCGGCTCAGCATCGCGTTGCGGTGGTCGCCGCGCCAGTACGCGCCGGCGACCTTGGTCAGCTTGAACGCGGTGCCGACATCGCCGGTGCCGCGCATGTGCGGGCCGCGGCACAGATCGAGCCAGCCGCCCTGCCGATAGATCGTAATCGTTTCGCTCGCCGGCAGGTCGCGGATCAGCTGCGCCTTGTAGCGCTCGCCGCGTTCCTCGAAGAACGATATCGCCGCCTCGCGATCCCATTCCTCGCGCTCGAATTTTTCGTTGCGTGCCACGATCTCGCGCATCTTCGCCTCGATCGCCGGAAACTCTTCCGGCGTGAACGGCTGGTTGCGCGCGAAATCGTAATAGAACCCGTTCTCGATCGACGGGCCGATGGTGACCTGCGTGCCCGGATAAAGGCTCTGCACCGCCTCCGCCAGCACATGCGCCGCGTCGTGGCGGATCATTTCCAGCGCATCCGGATCGCGCCGCGTGATGAACACCACGCTCGCATCCCGCTCGATCCGGCGCGACAAATCCTGCGCGTGCCCGTCCACCCTCATGGCCAGCGCCGCGCGCCCGAGACCCGGCCCGATGGCGTGCGCGAGTTCGGTGCCGGTCACCGCGCCCTCGAAACGGCGGACCGAGCCGTCGGGCAGCGTAATGGCAGGCATGGGCGGGTCTCCGGTCTTAAGGGCGTCGGCTGATGCGGGGGAAATCACCTAAAGGGCGGGCAGGGCGGCGGCAACCGCCGCCACGCTCAGGTCGGCCAGACTTTCGGCGCGCAGCACGGTGCAGGGGCCCTCGGGCGTCGCGTTGGCCGGGTCGCTGAAGCGGCTGAACAGCGCGATCGTGGGGCAGCCCATGATGCCGGCGAGGTGGATCGGCCCGGTGTCACCGCCGACCGCGAGGCGCGCGCGGTGCGCCAGCCCGGCGAGCGATGCAAGGTCGGTGCGGCCGGTGAGGTCGATCGCCGACGGGCAGGCGCTGAGAATGGCGGTCGCCGCCGC
>JAATGE010000175.1 GCA_015654825.1 Rhodospirillales bacterium | reverse complement strand
TGCCAGAGCTCAGATTTCCTTATGTTCGCGCTTATGGGCCAGGGCCCCTGGCCTAATCCCTACGGCACATCCGCCTCCGTCGCCGCCGAAGCCGGGCTCGCGACGTTATTGGAGTCGACGCTGTACACCGTGTAGTAATGCACACCCGAAGGCACCGCCGTATCCGTGCACTTGACCTTCGTCGTCGATTTGCAGGCCTTCGAAGAAGGCGCGGCGCCGTCGCGCAGCACGTGGTACGTGAACGGCCCCGGGATATACGTCCCGCTGACCGAGTTCCACGAAACCGTCACCTTGTTGGTGGTGCAGTTCTCCGGATAGGAGGCGTTCGTGGTGCCGCAACTTACCTGAATGCCCGGCGGCACGTGCGTCGAAAGCACCAGCGGTGGCAGCGGCGTCTGCTTGAAATCGAACTCGTCGATCAGCTTGCCGATCGGCTTCGTGGTGCCGCCCGGGAACGTCGCCTTGGTCAACTTGTCACGCACCGTCGGACGCTTGTCGGGTTCCCCCATGGCGACCGGATCGAGCCTGGTGCTACCCATGAACAGGTCCTCGATCAGCACCGCGTAGGCGTTGAAGCTCAGCACGTTGTGGTCGATGTAGCCCGGCTTCGCCCACGCACTGACCAGCAGCCCGGGCACCCGCAGGCCGTAGCCCTGAACGCCCGCCTTGTTATTGTCGATCGTCGGCGGCAGCACGTGATCGTAGAAACCGCCCCAGTCGTCCCACGAAATGAAGATCGCGGTATTCTGCCAATACGGCGTTTGCATCACGGCGTTGACCAGGCTGGTGACGAAATCCATGCCGGCGGTAACGCCGGCGGCCGGGTGGTCGCTGTAATCGAATGGCGGCACGATCCAGGAAACCTGGGGCAGCGTGCCGTTCTTGATGTCGACCAGGAACTGGTCCATTTGCGGATTGTGCGCTGCGAGGTAGGCCGGGCCCTGCGCCTCCACGGAGGCGTAGCCGGGCGTCGGTGTCCAGAAACTCAGAATGCCGTTGGCCTGCAGCGCCGGCTCGCAGGTCATTTCGTCATCGGCGCAATCCGGCTCCTCGCCGGTGCCGAGATAGTATTTCCAGCTGACCCCGTGCAGATCCATGAGCTGGAACAGATTGACCCACGGATACAGCACGTTGGTGCCCGTGACATGCTTCGGATTGAGCGACGTCGTGCAGGTCGAAACCTTGGTGGGCGAGGTGCAGGTCGCCACCCATTCGCTGGTCAGATCGATATGCGCGGCCGCCGAGGCGCCGCGCACGCTTTCAAAAAGTTCGTCCTGCAAAACGAAGTGCTGCGCGTACGCCCAGTAGTTCGGGATTTCGCCGGCATCGTGATAGCCCATCACGTCGTGCCGCAGAATGCCGGGATAAACACCCTTGCACGTCTTCGGTCCATGCACCGGAAGCACCCGCTCCGAGCACAGCGTGCCGCCGCCGGTGCTCTGCTGGTAGACGAACCCGTCGAACGGCGGGTTCGCGCCGGTGCCGTCGATATCCGAAACTGCGGAATTGTTGCCGTGCGGGCCGCCGGCGCTGACATCGTGCGGATCGTGGAACGGCGCCACGCAGCCTTTCTGGGGATTAGTCGGATCGAGCGGCACGCAGGTGCCGTTCGGATAGCCGTTGGCACCCGGGTAAGTGCCGAAATAGTGATCGAAGGAGCGATTCTCCTCCATGATCATGATCACGTGCGTGATCGGCGGCGCGCTTCGCGCCAGCGCCGACGGCACCAGGCCTCGCGATGCCACCAGGCTGGCGGCAGTCAGGGCGGCAATGCGAAATCCGTGCATACGGGGTGAAATCCTGCTGTTGTCCAAGCTCGCAGGTTTCAGAAAAGCCCGAGCGCTGGCAACTTAAAAATGCGCATCGGCGCGAAATTCGCTCTAAATGTTGGCAAATGACTAACGCAGCGTCAGGGCAACTGGCTTCGCCGACCGGGGGGCTCCGCCGCCTTGACCCAAGACGGCGTGCCGCCGCTGTCGTTAGCGCTGCGCTGCGCTGCGCTGCGCGGCGGGAGTTATCTGCACGGCGTGCACTGTGCATGGGGTCACCATTTCGCTCGATGTCGATGCCAACCACGGAACCAACAAAAATGGGGTCTGGGGCCTAAGGCCCCGTCGTGCGAGAGCACGCTGCGCGTGACGCGGTCCTAGGGGCAAAGCCCCTAGCCTAACCTTCCCGCGCCCGCCCAGCCGGGCGTCAGTTGCCGATCGCGTAGAGCTTCGCGTTGTTGATCGAGTAGACGGTGCCGTCGGGCCCCACAACGCTCGGCGTGTAGGCCTCCGTGCGCGGCGCGTTGAGCCTCAGTTTTTGCGTCAGGCTGTTGGCGGCAAGGTCCCAGCGATACAGATGACCGTCCTCGCTGCCCGCGAAAACCGCGCCGGTATGCGCGTCCACAGCGGCCGAATTGATGCACCACTCGTACACCCCGCCCGCCTGCGCCCGCGTCGGCCCGAGTTTCGTCTGCACCTCCTGCATCACCGTCACCGGGGTGGCGCTGTATTCGTCCTGCTGGGTGGCATTCGGATCCAGGATGGCGATCTTGTTCTGGCCGTCGCCAAGCGAGTCGATGTCGATGTAGTTGTTGTATTTGGTCATCAGCAGATAGCTCGATTTGCCGGCGTAGCTTGGTATGAGGCTCGCCGGCACAATCGAAACGGTGTCGTCCCAGCCGAACGATCCCGCGGTTTTCAGCGTCGCCAGGCCGCCGTCGAAATGCAGCAGCCACCCGCGATTGTCGTGCTCCGGGAACGGATTTTCCAGCACGCCGTAATAGACGTCCCCATCCGGCCCGATCGTCGGCGAGGCGGAGGAAAGGTCGCTGACGAACGCCGCTTCGCCCGAGGCCGGATCCACCAGCGCCACCTTCGCCTCGGTCGCGAGCGTGGTGGAATCCAGCTTCAGCAGGTCGCCGGCCGCGCCGTTGCTGACCGCGACATAAATCGACTTGCCGTCGGCGCTGACCGCGGGTGCACAGTTCATCGCGACCTGCGTGATGGCACTGTCGCCGGCCGCCTTCGTGGCACTGACCCACTTCATCTTGCCGCCGAGGCCGATGCGCGCGATGCCGCTTAGCAGGTGCAGCGGGTTGCTGCCGTTCACAACGAATCCGAAATAGATATTGCCGTTCGCATCGGCCGTGATCGGCGTGTCGATCATCACGGACTGGGTCAGCTGCGCGGTATATTTCGACCAGTTCGCCAGCCCGTAGAACGCCAGCCGGCCGCTGGCACCGTTAGCCTGGCCGGGCTTGTCGCGATACATCACGGTGCCGCCGGCGCCGGCGAAAAACAGCCGCTCACGCGGACTGAGCACGGCCGGAAAACTCGGCGTCCAGCTGGTCGCGGGCGGCAATACATAGTCGGTCGCGGTAGTCCATATCCGCTTGCCGCTGGCGCCCAAATGCGCCTCCATCTGCCAGCCGTCGGTGGCACCGGTCTTGACCGCCAGCAGCACGGCGTTGTTCGGCGTAATCATCGGCGAGGCGTAGTGGATGAACAGCCCGCCACCCTCGACTTGCGGATTGAGATCGACCGGCGTGGACCACCTGATCCGCGACAGATTTTGCCCGGCGACCGGCGCGGCCGCGGTGTGCTGCGCGTTCCCGGCATAGCCCGCCCAGGCCGGCGGCTTGGCGGATGCCGAGCCTCCCCACGAGGCCAGCAATGCAGCCGTCAGCGTAATTTCCCACCGGATTCCCCGCACGCCGCTTCTCCCATCGATGATCCGCATGACTAGGCGAGAACCGCGGCCGCGTCATCGCCAATTGCGTGAATATGCATGATCGAAACGCGCCGAACTTGACGATCCAGGCAAGCCGGGCTTGCTAGGCGCCCTGCCGTCAAGGACCGAATATGCGCAATCCGCTTGTTGCCCTTTCCCTGCTGATCACCGCCGCCTTCACGCCGGCGCCGAAGCTGGCGGACGGCCAGGCGCCGCCCGTCGCCGCGCCGTACGACGTTGCCGCCGACGCCCATGCCGCGGTCGACGCCGCGTTTGCCCGCGCCCATGCCACCGGCCGCCGCGTGCTGGTCGATTTCGGCGGCAATTGGTGCGGCGACTGCCGCGTGCTGGCCGGCATCCTCGCCAATCCCGCAGTGCACGACTGGGCTCAGACCGGCTTCGAAACCGTGCTGGTGGACGTGGGACGCCTCAACAAGAATATGGACATCGCCGAGCGCTGGGGCGTGCACATCACCGCGGTTCCCACCGTGCTGGTGCTGACCGCGGACGGCAAACTGCTCAATCCCGGAAACGTCTTCGCGCTGGCCGACGCCCGCGCAATGTCGGCGCAGGCAGTCGTCGATCTGCTCGCTACCTGGCGCGCACCGGGGTAGGGGCGAGGCTCAAAAGTAAGGCGATAGGAAAAAGCACTTCTTTTTGAAAAAAGAAGCAAAAACTTTGGCTAATTATTCCTAGTTCGACGCCGTCGTTTGGAGTCATGCCAACCTGGGATACGTCTCCAGATTCCATTTGCGCGCGCAGATTTTCATCGTCTCCCCGGCGAAGCCAGTACCAGATACGATTTTTCGGGCTTCGCCGTTCCCCCCAATGAGTGGGGGTCTGGGGCCTCAGGCCCCAGCGGGTCCAGGGCAGAGCCCTGGCCTAAGCCGCGCGCAGCGCGTTCGGCAGGGACGCGATCGCGTGGTCCACGATGGCGGCGTCGTCGGCCGGCGACAGCGTCTCGGCAATGACCCGGCGCGCGGCTTGCACCGCGATATCGGCGGCGGTCTGCTGAATTTCAGTAATGACCGCCTTTTCCGCGGCGGCGATCCGGTCCAGCGCCATGCGTTCGCGGCGCCGCGCCTGCGCTTCTGCGTCGGCATAGGCCGCCTGGGTTACCCGCGCCGCCTCGGCGCGGCTGCTGGTCAGCACCTCGCGCGCCTCGTCCAGCGCCGCGGCGCGCGAAGCCTGGGCCTCGCGCAGCATTTGTTCCGCTTCCTCGCGCAGATGCGCCGCCTCCGCGAGCTCCACGCGGATGACGTCGGCATGGCCGTCCAGCATGCCGGCCAAGGCGCGCCAGATGACCCGGCCGAACAGGCCGAAGAAAATCAGGAACGCCGCCAGGACGTAGATTTCGGGGTTCATCAGCATGGCCG
>JAATGE010000216.1 GCA_015654825.1 Rhodospirillales bacterium | reverse complement strand
GACCCCCGATCGGCGGCCTACTTTAGTCCAAGGCGGGGCGTGGGTTGCACTAAGGACACGTCCAGTTAAGGCGCAGATCAATAAGATCGACGAAAATGCTGAGACGCCGCACAACAATTTCATCATTGCTGCACCGCAGCAATGCCCCCGCAACGAAGCCCACGCCCGCCGATAAGCAGGTACAACAGTGTAGGGGCCTAAGCTCCCATGGGCGAAGTTAGGCCGGAATGGAAGGCGAGGGGCTCTGCCCCTGGACCCCGCTGGGGCCAGTAGGCCCCAGACCCCATTCGTTGGGGGGAACGGCGAAGCCAGAAAAATCGTATCTGGTACAGGCTTCGCCGGGGAACGATGAAAAGCCGCGCAGCGCTAATTGGGGTCTGGGGCCTACTGGCCCCCGCGGGTTCAGGGCAGAGCCCTGGCCTTCCTCAATGCGGCAACGCCTCGGGCACCAACTGGCGCTGAAACAGAACAATCGCCTGCGCGCGGGAGGAAACCCCGAGTTTGCGCAGGATGGCCGTCATATGCGCCTTGACCGTGGTTTCGCTGATCGAGAGTTCCCAGGCGATCTGCTTGTTCGATTTGCCATTCGCCACCAGTTCCAGCACCGCCACCTGGCGGCCGGTCAGCGGCCCGCTATCCTGGTCGTCCGCCGCGTGGCGCCGCTGCACCGGCTGCAAAGGTGCGACTTCCGGCGCCGGCCCGAGCGACTTGGGCACATAGATGCCGCCGTCGAATACCGTCTTCAGCGCTGCGGCGATCACCTCCTTGGACGAGGATTTCGGCACGAACCCCGCCGCGCCGCAGGTAATGCACTGCTCCACCGTCTGCGGATCGGCGAGCGACGAGAGAATGATGATCGGCGTCGACGGCAGCTTGCTGCGCAGTGCCACGAGTTGCGAAAGCCCCTGCGCGCCCGGCATGAACAGGTCGAGCAGCAGCACGTCGAGGTCGTCCTCCTGCTCGGCTACGCGCATCACCTCGGCGACGGTCGCGGCCTCCACGCAGGAAAAATCCCACCCGGCTTCGGCGAACACCTGCGCCACCACGCCGCGAATGGCATCGCGGAACAGCGGGTGGTCGTCGGCGATCAAAACGCGGGCCATGCGGCTTGGCCTCCCTCCGCTGGCGTCTGGCATGGTGGCGATACTCCCATGGCGCGGATCAGGAAGTCCATAGTAGGGGGGTCCGCCGCCCTCGATCCTGGTCTACGACTTTCCGCCGATGCGAAGGCTGGCGTCGCGAAGGCTGGCCGGACGCCTGTACTCCGACTAAAAGCCGCCCTCCGACTAAATGCGTAGGTCGGACCAAATCTTAAGGCCGCCGGCTTGATCTGGCGCAAAGCCTTAGACCATTTGGCGATGGAGTATGGCGCCACGGCCGCATAGCGTCGGCCCGCCAATCGAGACGACTACGAAACTGACTGCTCTAGCAACGGTCTTGCCATTCCGTCGCCTGATGCGGTCGAATTCATCCGCCACGGGCGGACCAGCAAAGGAGGCGACAATGGTCGAGAAGGCCCTGCACGATATCGCGAAGCAGATCGCACTGCGTTCGCATTACGACAACTACATCGGCGGCAACTGGGTAGCGCCGGTACGCGGCCAGACGTTCGAGAACGTTTCGCCGATCAATGGGCGTGTCGTCAGCACGCACGCGCGCGGAACGGCGGAAGATATCGAACTGGCGCTCGATGCCGCGCACAAGGCGCGCGAAGCCTGGGGCAACACCTCGCCGGCGCAGCGCGCCCTGGTGCTGAACCGCATCGCCGACCGCATCGAGGAGAAACTGTCCCTGCTGGCGACAGTGGAAACAATCGACAACGGCAAACCGATCCGCGAAACGATGGCCGCCGACCTGCCGCTGGCGGTCGATCATTTCCGCTATTTCGCCGGCTGCATCCGCGCCCAGGAAGGTAGCATCGGCGAGGTCGACCACGACACCATCGCCTATCATTTCCATGAGCCGCTCGGCGTCGTCGGCCAAATCATTCCGTGGAATTTCCCGCTGCTGATGGCGGTGTGGAAACTGGCCCCCGCGCTCGCCGCGGGCAATTGCGTGGTGCTGAAACCGGCCGAGCAGACGCCACTCGCCATCATGGTGCTGATGGACGCGATCGGTGACATCGTGCCGCCCGGCGTCATCAACGTGGTGACCGGCATCGGCGTCGAGGCCGGCAAGCCGCTGGCACAGAACAAGCGCATCGCCAAAATCGCCTTCACCGGCGAAACCACCACCGGCCGGCTGATCATGCAGTATGCCTCGGAAAACATCATTCCGTGCACGCTGGAGCTGGGCGGCAAGTCGCCCAACATCTTCTTCGCCGACGTCGCCGCCGAGGACGACGATTTCT
>JAATGE010000611.1 GCA_015654825.1 Rhodospirillales bacterium | reverse complement strand
TCGCGCCCCGGACACGGCCGCAGGGGTCAAGATTTCCGGCGGTTGGTATGAGGCCCCAGACCCCCGATCCAGCATTATCAGCCTACCTGGAATCGCGGCCGAGCGAGCGACCTGGCGGGCTGATAAAAATGCTCGCCAAAACAAGTAGCTAGAGCGGCGTGATGAAAGCTGGAGTGTTTCCAGTCAGCGTGGGACCGCTCTAGCGCTGCGCGGCCTTTCTTATCCCTCGCGGGTTCGCTATTTGTTGGTCGCTACTTTCTGCCTCAGGCCTACTATGAGCTCGTGGATGTCGTATTGATGGCTTGCGAGATAGGCGGTGAAATCGCTGCCCTGGGTCTCGCGCATGCTGGTCCCTTCGGCCAATAGATCGACGATCTTCGGGCCCCCGGTGGTGTTGCTGACAACCCAATCCACCTCGTCGACCTCATTACCCGGACGCTCTACCGTTGTAGCAACGATCTCGGTGTCGGCGCTGCGCCGGGCCGCGCCGATGGAAAGCCGGACGCCCTGATATTCGCCGATGTGGTCGGCGATCTTCGTCACCAGCAGGTCGCGCGACAGCGCCGTGTATTGCAGCTGCTGCTGCTGCGAGGCGGCGTGCCAGAAGCGGCCCAGGCACACCCGCGCGATGCCCTGCAGATCGACGCTCCGATCGAGTACCTCGCCGATCCGCCGATGCTTGTCCTGCGGCGAGCCCGGACCATTGGCGATCGCTACCAGCGCGCCCGCCGAATCCCGGACAAAACCGATCGCCTGTTCGTCCGACTGTCCCCAAGCGTGCCGCACAGTGCCCGGCGACGCAGCCAGCAGCGCAGCCGCTACGATAAATAACCTGGATCTTCGGCCTGTAGGCAAGGCGCACCTCCGTCCCGGCCCATCGGAGAATTCCAACGAGTCAACGCCAGAATACGCTGCATCCAACGCGCGTGGGCAGCGTCGGAAACTACTCAGCACCGCCGAACAGCATTAACTCAAAACAAATAAATTTGGGTCTGGCGACGGATACCGACCGCCGGCGCGCCGAGCTCGGGATTTATCTCCTGAACAGATAAAACGGGGCTGGGGCCGTCGTGCGTAGCACGCTTTCGCGTGACGGCCCCAGCATAGTCGAGGGGCGCCGCTCATAAGCATTGGGACAAAGGTTACGTAACTGTATCACCGAGTTAGGCTGGGAGGTTCGTTTGTGAACGGGAGGTCGACGATTAATGGCTTCGCCGACCAGGGGGCTCCGCCCCCTGGACCCAAGACGGCGTGCCGCCGCTGTCGTACGCGCTGCGCGGCGGGAGTCTTCTGTACGATCTGGCGAGACACTGGATTTAGCGGCGCGCTCGCAGCCGATGCCAAACTCGGAACAGATTAACGGGGTCTGGGGCCTACTGGCCCCAGCGGGTCCAGGGCAGAGCCCTGGCCTTGACTTTATCAAGCCGCTGCATGCACCACCCCGTGCACCCAGGCCGCCGACTCCGGAACGCGATCGCTCCATGTGTGGCCGCCGAAATAAGCCGGCGCCCTGCTGTCGAGCGGAGCCTGACCTGAAACGATATCGATTGTCAGCCCTGCGACATTGGCAAAATCGCTCGCGATATGAATGGCCTGCCCATTTAGGGCGCCCGAACTGTAGGCGATGGTGAACACGCCGCTCGCACCCCCCGCCAGGATCGGTCCGAAATCCTGTGCCGTGACGCCGCTGCCGGAAAGCGCCTTGCCGGTGATGTGACCGCCATTGACCGTGGTCTGCAGCGCGCCGCGCAATGCAGCCGACCCCGCGGCACCGGTATTCTCGATTTCGAAGCTCGCGGTACCGCCCGCGGCGATCGTAATGGTCAGCGTGCCGTTCACCGTGGTGATCGTCGTGCCATTGACCCCGATCACGCCCAACTGCGTGCCATGCCCGTCGATGGTTCCTGTGACGCCTGCGAACGCATTATACGCATTGCCGACGCCGGCGGCCGTGTTGTTGTAGTCGCCGGTGACGGTGAGCGTCGTGCCGCTGGTATTCAGCGTGCCGCCGCCGACGGTCAGCGTTGAGAGCGTGCTGTTGCCCGACCCCGAGCCGCTGGCGATGACCGCGCTGGTGCCGTGCGCGCCCACGGTGAGCGCGCCGCCGGTCAGGGAAGCGGTGTCGGTAAACGCGCCGCTATCGAGGATCAGGCCGGTATTGGCGAGCCCGCCGGAAAAAGCCAGCGTGCCGCCGGCACCGATCTGAATGGTGCCGTTATTGGTGAACGCGTCGCTGATCGTCGCCAGGCCGGCGCCGGTCTGCGCGAACAGGCCCGTGCTGGTAAATGCGCCACTGCCGGCGATCGTCGCCTTGCCCTCGATATCGAACGTGCCGGCAAAGCTCAGCGGCGTATCGATATTCAGCGTCGCCTTGCTGATCATGGCGATATGGCTGACCTTGAGCTGCGATCCCGCACCCAGGTCCGTCGTGCCGCCGAACGCCAACGTGCCGGTGCCGGACATGGTGCCCGACAGCGTGTTGGTTTTGCCGTTCAGTTCCAGCGTGCCGCCCGTGGCCACGATCGAGCTACCGCTCGTGAGGTTGGTGGCCAGCGTGCCGAACCCGGTCAGTACGGAAGTTCCTTTGTCATTCAGCGCTTTTGCGGTTAACACACCGCCGCCCAGCGCCAGCGTGCCGCTGTTGGTGAGTTTTTGCGTTGTCGTATAGTTACGGCCACCGAGGATCTGCAGCGCCGCGCCCTTGGCAATGGTGGTGAGGCTGTTCTCGATCGCCGTGCCGCCGAACGTGATTTCCGATCCTGCACAGGACAGCATGAGGTGCGCCGCATCCAGCTTGATCAAGCCGCCCATCAGGATGCGCGTGGCCCCGGCGCCGGCGCTGTAAGTGCCACCGGTCAGCGTT
>JAATGE010000394.1 GCA_015654825.1 Rhodospirillales bacterium | reverse complement strand
CAGAGCCCCCTGGTCGGCGAAGCCACCAAAATTCAACTCATTGATTTCGCTCTATAATCCTTATCTTCGCGCCTATGGGGCAGAGCCCCTGGCCTTCCTACTTCCCGGTAAACCGCGCCGGCCGCTTCTCAAAAAACGCCATTACCCCCTCGCGGAAATCCGCCGTGTGACCGGCGTCCGTCTGCAGTACCCGCTCGGTATTCAACGCCGTCTCCAGATCGGCGGCGGTCGCGACCCACGCCGCGCGCCGGATCATGCCGAGCGCCAATGTGGGGCCGGCCGCCAATTCGCGTGCCAGCGCCATGGCGGCACTAAATACCTCCGCATCCTGAACCACGCGGTTGATCAAACCCCATTCGAGCGCCCTCACTGCCGGGAGTTTTTCGCCCAGCAGCATCAGTTCCATGGCGCGCGCGCGTCCGGCGGACTGCGCCAGCAGCCAGGTCGCGCCCCCGTCCGGCACCAGGCCGATGCGGCGGAACGCTTGCAGGAAGTACGCGGTCTCGCCGGCGACGATCAGGTCTGCGCACAGCGCGATGCTGGCGCCGACGCCGGCAGCCGCGCCGTGCACCGCCGAAATCCAGGGTATGGGCAGGTCGCGCAGCGTTCGCATCAACGGGTTCACGTGATTTTCCAGCGCGCGGCCGGCATCGAACTCCTGCGCCGCGTCGGGGGCGGCGGTAGTCAGGTTCCAGCCGCTGCAGAAGCCGCGGCCGGCGCCGCATAGCACCATGGCGCGCGCTTCCTGCGCCGCACGGCGCACCGCTTCATGCAGGGCGTCGGTGACGTGCGTAGTCAGCGCGTTAAGGGTCGCGGGATCATTCAGGCGAATGGTGGCGACGCCGTCGGCGAGTTCGAATTCGACCTTGGATGACATGCGGTTCCCCGGTTCGTGGCGCCAGCGCGCCGCAGTGTGCCCTGTTTTGCCGCGCCGTCCATGGCGCGCGTGGATTGACAGGCCGACGCCGGCTTGGTGGGTGGGCGCGACTTGTGAGGAGCGGGCATGACAGGCGCACTGGACGGAATACGCATACTGGATCTGAGCCGGGTGCTGGCGGGGCCCTGGTGCACCCAGCTGCTGGCCGATCTCGGCGCGACGGTGTTCAAGATCGAGCGCCCCGGCGAGGGCGACGATACGCGCAGCTGGGGGCCTCCGTTCCGCGACAGCGGCGTCCAGCCGGGCGTGCGCATGGCGAGCTATTTCATGTCGGCGAACCGCGGCAAGCACTCGGTGGCGATCGACATCGCGCAGCCGGAGGGCGCGGCGCTGGTGCGCGACCTGGCTCGGCATTGCGACATCCTGGTGGAGAATTTCAAGGTCGGGGGCCTGCGGAAATACGGCCTGGATTATGACCATATACACAACGAAAATCCGCGCCTGATCTACTGCTCCATTACCGGTTTCGGCCAGGATGGTCCCTATGCGGAACGGCCCGGCTACGATTTCATCGTGCAGGGCATGGGCGGGCTGATGGGCATCACCGGCGTGCCGCAGGGCGAGGCGATGCGTGCCGGCGTGGCCATTACCGACATCATGACGGGCATGTATGCATGCAACGGCATTTTGGCGGCGCTGCATCAGCGCGAGCGCACCGGCGAGGGCCAGCACATCGATGTGGCATTGCTGGATGTGCAGGTTGCGACCATGGCGAACCAGGCGGTCGGCTATCTGGCCACCGGCCGGAATCCGACCCGGCTCGGCAACGCACACGCCAGCATCGTGCCGTATCAGGCGTTCGCGACGCGCAACGGGGACATAACGGTTGCCGCCGGCAATGACGGGCAATTCCGCAAGCTGTGCCACGTGCTCGGCGAACCGGCGCTGGCCGCCGACCCGCTCTATGCGACGAACTCGGCGCGTGTCGCGAACCGCGTCGCACTGGTCGCGCATTTGCAAGGGCTGCTCTCGGCTTGGGATCAGGCAGCGATCCTGGCGGCGCTGCAGGCGGCGGGCGTGCCGGCCGGGCCGATCAATACGCTGGAGCAGGTTTTCGCCGATGCGCAGGTGCGCCACCGCGGCATGGCATTCACCCAGACATCACCGGTCATGGGGGAGATTCCGGCGGTCCGGTGCCCGCTGCGGTTTTCCGCGTCGCAGGTGGGCTCGCCGCTGCCACCGCCGGCGCTCGGCGCCGATACGCGCGCGGCGCTGCACGACATTCTTGAGCTGGACGAAAGTGCGATGGCGGCGCTCGCTAACCGAAACGTGATCGCCTAGGCGCACCCCGCCAGTTCCGTTCTCTTGCCGAACGGCACCGGCGGCACGATGATCCCGGCGGAGGAAACACGGCGCCGCGTTGCGCCGCTGTGCCAGGGTGATCGCGATGCAATGGCGAAGCATTATTATCGGCGCGGTAATCGTTGTTGCCATCGGCGCGTCTCTGCTTTCCGGCGGGCCAAAGCCGGCGGCCGCTTCGGCAGACGGTTGTACGCCGGCGAACGCGAACGGAACGGCACAGAATGCCGAGCTTACCGTAACGGTTCAACCGGCAACGACCTGGCGACCGCGCGGCGGGGAGGTGCGGTTCGACATCGCCTCGACGCAAGCCATCAAGCAGGTGCAGGTTTGCTTCGCCTGGGCAGGCGAAGGCGGGGATGCGCGTTTCAGCCCGAACGTGCGCCGGCTTTCGGCCGCTGACGGGGCTTCCACCGCGCTCAATACGGTCAGCTTCGGTGCCGCGGTGCCCGATCTGCGGGAAGTAAACTCGCAATGGTGGAACCGCCTGCTGGCCGGCTCCGCGAACGCCGTCGGGCTGGATACCGTTCCGCTGGCGAATATGGTCGTCACCGTCACGCCAACCGAAGGCACACCGGCCTCGCTGATGCGGCCGGTCGGCATTACCAGCGTGAACGGTGCCGTTGTGCTGGTTCTGGTGCTGGTCGCGGTATTTTACGTGATTCTGCGTGATTTGGCGGCGGCCGCCGGTCGGCGATCGCAGGGTCGGGTGTTCGGACCGTTGCTGTGGCTGGTCACCGGCACGGACGGCTACGGCAGCCTTTCGCAATTCCAGATCATGCTATGGACCTTAACCGTTGCGATGAGCGCGGTTTATGTCATGTGCCTGTCGGGCAACCTGCTGGATATTCCGAACGGCATGTTGCAGCTGCTGGGGGTGGCGGGTGGCGCGGCGCTGCTGGCCCGGGTGCCGCCGAAAGACGGGCTGCGCGACCCCGCGACAAAACGTGCCCCGACCGCACCGGCACACTGGTCCGACCTCGTCGTCATCGACGGCAACATCGATGTCACGCGCGTGCAGATGCTGGTGTTCACGCTGATATCGGCGGCCTTTGTCGTACTGAAGGTGATCGTCGGCTATCAGATCGCCGAAATCCCGGAAAACTTCGTGCTGTTGATGGGCATCAGCAACGGTGTCTATCTGACCGGCCGGCATTTGCCGGATATCGGCGACAGCCCAAAGCGCGATGGCAGCAATGCCGGAACCGGGACAGTGGCCAGCACCGGAACCACCGCCGGCAGCGGCGGCGGCTTGCCGCTGTCGACCGGCAAAACGTCAAGTTGAAGTGCAGGTAAAGGCTAGGGGCTCTGCCCCTAGAACCCCGCTGGGGCCTTAGGCCCCAGACCCCATTTTATTTGTTCCGAATTTTACATCAACACCGGGTTCGCCTGTCGCTGCCGTGCCGGCTGCACCGCGCGGCCGATGGGCTCGGTGTAGATGTAAAATTCGGAACAAATAAAATGGGGTCTGGGGACTTGTCCCCAGCGAGTCCAGGGCAGAGCCCTGGCCTTTTTCGTCACATCACGCTGACGCATCCGACAGCACCATGACCAGCGTCGTCGCCACCAGCGCCGGTTTCGCTTCGCCCTCGATTTCCATCGTGCTCTCGTTCGTAATCAGCGTGCGCCCCGGCCCCTTGTCCTCCAGCGACAGCATTTTCACGCGGTTGCGGATGCGCGCGCCGCATTTAACCGGGGTCAGGAAGCGCACGCGGTCCAGACCGTAATTCAGCGCACCGATCACACCGGGCAGCGCCAGCCAGCGCTGGCTGCTGAGTTTCGGCAACAGCGACAAGGTCAGGAACCCATGCGCGATCGTGATGCCGAACGGCCCCGCCGCGGCGCGCTCGCGATCCACATGGATCCATTGATGATCGCCGGTCACCTCGGCGAATCTGTCGATGCGGTCCTGGTCGATGGTCAGCCAGTCCGACAGCCCGATTTCGGTGCCCACCAGTTTACGCAGCGGATCGGTCGCGGACATGCGGGTGGCTCCCCAAGAGTGGGCCCCCGGGGGCCGAGACCGCGAACTATGGCACGCGGCGACCGCTGACAATAGCCAGGCGGCCAGGCATCGCACCCGTGCGCTGAACAATGCAGTTGCAATCTGGCTGCCGAATTGGCTGTTGACCAGGGAACGGAAGTGACAAAAGCTGGGGCGCGGACCGCGATCCATGAAAGATGGGCGGCGGCCAAAGGGAGGATGCCATGCGCCTGGTTGCCACGCTGCTGATGGTCGTCGCGACGGCCGGTGCGGCCGAGGGAGCGACGATTTTCAAGGACAATTTCACCGGCGGCGCGAAGCCCGATTGGGGCAACGAGTCCGGCCAGTGGCGCGTGGTGAAAGGCACCTACGATGCCACCGTTCCGGGCAACGGCCAGGTTCACCCGCTGACCTATACCAGTGTCACGACGCATCCGGCTCTGACCAATTTTACCGTCAAGGTGACCGTGAAAAACCTCAATGACGGTGGCGTGTGGCTACGCAGCGCCTACAATGCCGGCAAGATCAACGGCGTGCTGCTCGTTACGGGCGGCACCTCCGGCACCTATAACGGTTTCTACTGGCACGAGGTGCATAACGGGTCGTTCTCCGGCCAGTTGAACGCCGCGCCGTTTCCCGGCGCTCAGGGCTCCACCCAGAAACTGAGGATTGTCGTGAAGGGCAACGTCTATTCGCTCTATGTCGGCACCGCAAAGACGCCGCTGACCACCCTGACGACGAGCGACTTCCCCAGCGGTTCGGTAGGGCTGTACGACTACTCGCCAAACAGCGGCGCCGCGAGCCCGCGCGGACAGGTTTTCGACAACGTGCTAATCACAGGCCGCTGACCAGCAAGAAGGAATCAGGACCAATTATCAAAAGTTTTTGCTTCTTTTTTCAAAAAGAAGTGCTTTTTCTTGTTCTTTTTTGAAAAAAAGAACCAAAAAACGTTTGTTTCATTGCCTTCGTTCGCGTTCCACCTAGGTGCCCCCTTTTCCCGCCGAGCCGATGGCACGATACTAGCCGCATGACCTACCAATCCCCCGTGCTCGGCCAGGTGCTGGCCCACATCAACGCCACGCGCCCCACCGCCCATGCAAGGCTGGCAGATTTCCTGCGCATTCCCAGTATCAGCGCGCAGCCCGACCACGCCGGCGACTGTCGCCGCGCCGCCGACTGGGCGGCCGAGCATTTGCGCGGCTCCGGTTTTTCGGCGCGCATCTGCGAGACCGGCGGCCATCCGGTAGTCATTGCCGACCACCCCGGCACCGGCAACGGGCCGCATTTGCTGTATTACGGCCATTACGACGTGCAGCCCGCCGAGCCGCTGGAATTGTGGGACTCACCGCCGTTCGAGCCGACGATCGTGCAGGGCAAGCACGGCCCCAGGATCGTCGCCCGCGGCGCGGTCGACGACAAGGGCCAGGTCACGATGTGGCTGGAGGCGTTTCGCGCCTGGCACGACATCGCCGGCGGCCCACCGACCCGCATCACCGTGCTGATCGAGGGCGAGGAAGAGGTCGGCACGCAAAACCTGTTGCCGTTCCTGCACGCCAACAGGGCGGCGCTGCACGCCGACGCCGCGGTGATTTCCGACACCGGCATGTGGGACATCGATACGCCCGCCCTCAGCACGCGGCTGCGCGGCATCGTCTATACGGAAATCACGCTGCGCGCCGCGAACCGGGATTTGCATAGCGGCATCTATGGCGGCAGCGCGCTGAACCCGATCAATGCGCTGACCCGCATCCTGGGCGGCCTGCACGACGCGGAAGGCCGCGTGCAACTGCCCGGCTTTTACGATGGCGTGGTTCCGCTTCCGGAAGAACAGGTGCGCCAATGGCAGCAGCTCGGTTTCGACGAATCCGAGTTCCTGGCTGGCATCGGGCTCAGCGTGCCGGTGGGCGAGCGCGGCGTGCCGGGGTTGGAACGTTTATGGGCGCGCCCCACAGCGGACATCAATGGCATCTGGGGCGGCTATCAGGGTGCGGGGCCGAAAACCGTCATCGCGGCGGAGGCGGGCGCAAAAGTATCGTTCCGGCTGGTGCCGGGTCAGGATCCGGAAAAGATCTTTTCCGCGTTCGAACAATTCGTCGCGGCGCGGGCCCCGGCGGACGCCAAAATCAGCATCAGGAAATTCAGCGCCGACCCGGCGATCGTGGTCCCGGTGGATAGCCCGATCGTGCACGCCGCCGAAACGGCGTTGTTCGAGGAATATGGCCGGAAATCCGTTTCGGTCGGCTGCGGCGGGTCCATTCCGGTGGTGGAGGCGATGCATTCCATTCTGGGGCTGGACAGTTTGCTGATGGGCTTTGGGCTGGAAGACGACCAGGTGCACAGCCCGAACGAAAAATTCGAAATCCGGTGCCTGGACCATGGGACGCGGGCACACGCCCGGTTGCTGGCGGGGCTGGCGGGGTAGGCAGTCACCGTTCGACAGCGAGGTAGGAAGGCCAGGGCTCTGAGTTTGTGATTTTTTGCCAGTCCGTCTTCAGCTGTGGGCAACCGGCAAAAAAGCGCGTTTTTCGGCTGTTTTTTGGGGCCTTT
>JAATGE010000413.1 GCA_015654825.1 Rhodospirillales bacterium | reverse complement strand
TGGCCTATCGGCTCTCAGCCGATGCCAGGCTCGGAACAGAAAAATGGGGGCTGGGGCCTACTGGCCCCGTCGTGCGTAGCATGCTTCCGGCGTGACGGGGCCAGGGGAGAGCCCTGGCCTTAACTAATCGTATCGAACCTTCAGTTTCCTGGCGCCAGAGCTTCGACTTCCTTATCCTAGCGCATATGGGGCTCTGCCCTGGACCAAGCTGGGGCCAGTAGGCCCCAGCCCCCATTTTATCTGTTCCGAGTCTCGCGTCGGCTGCGAGCGCGCCACTAAATCCAACGACTCGCTGGAGTGCACAGAAGACTCCAGCCGCGCAGCGCGTACGACGGCGGCGGCACGCCGTCGGGGGTCCAGGGGGCAGAGCCCCCGGCCTTCGCTAACCACGAGGCCCGCTTGTGGCGCGGGGCGACATCGCGCCATGTTGGCGGCGGGCGACGAGAGGGGAGGCCGTGGAGGGGTTGCACGAGGTGCTGCGGCGCGCGAGGCCGGCAGAGCCGGTGATTTCGCTGGTGGTGCCGGTGTTCAACGAGGCGCAAGCGCTGCCTGCGTTCATGGCGGCGGTGGAGTCGCGCATCCACGTGCCGGACGCGCGCCTGGAACTCATATTCGTCAATGATGGTTCGCGCGATGGGACGCTTTCGTTCCTGCTGCAGCTCGCGGCCGCCCGCGACGACGTAACGCTGGTGAATTTCTCGCGCAATTTCGGCAAGGAAGCGGCGATGACCGCGGGGCTGGATCATGCGCGCGGCGACGCGGTGGTGCTGATGGATGTCGATTTGCAGGATCCGCCGGAACTGGTTGCCGCGTTCGTGGAAAAATGGCGCGAGGGGTACGATATCGCCTACGGATTGCGGCAGAGCCGGGCGAGCGATACGAGAGCAAAACGGGTTACCGCCGGGGCGTTCTATGCCTGGTTCAACCGCATTTCGGATACGCCGATCCCCGTTAATGTCGGCGATTTCCGACTGCTGGACCGTCGCGTGGTGCACGCGCTGCGCCAGTTGCCGGAGCGCGGGCGCTTCATGAAAGGCCTGTTCGCCTGGGTGGGATTCCCATCCGTTGCCGTACCATTTGAGCGCGCCGCGCGCGCGCACGGTCAAAGCACCTGGAACTACTGGAAGCTGTGGAACTTCGCGCTTGAGGGAATCGTGAGTTTTTCCACGGCCCCCTTGAAGATCTGGAGTTATCTTGGGCTTCTGCTCGCGATCGGCGCCGCGCTCTATGCGTTGTTCATTCTGGCTCGGGTGTTCCTGGTCGGCATCGATGTCCCCGGCTACGCCAGTCTGATCGTCGTGATGCTGATGGGAACCGCGCTGAACCTGATTTCGCTCGGCATGATCGGCGAATATGTCGGACGGTTGTTCGTGGAGACGAAGCGCCGGCCGGTCTATATTGTCGAAGGCGTCTACACCGCCGGCGGCCGTGTCGATACCGACGGTGGCAGCGAGGGTTGAGTGGATATCAAGGAACAGGACATACTCGGCGACGCGATCGACCAGCACTGGTATTATCGTGCCAAGGCGGC
This sequence comes from Rhodospirillales bacterium, assembly GCA_015654825.1. Taxonomy (GTDB): domain Bacteria; phylum Pseudomonadota; class Alphaproteobacteria; order Acetobacterales; family Acetobacteraceae; genus CAJCIS01. The sequence continues at coordinate 5,269 of JAATGE010000413.1, read as the reverse complement.
CGCGATGACGCGGTTGCTGGCCGGCCGGCCGGTCGGCGGCGTGCTGGATGTCGGTGCCGGCGTAGGGTTTTTCTCCCGCCGGCTGCTGGACCAAGGCGCGCGCGAGGCGGTCTGTGTCGATCCCGCCTACGAACACGAGCATGACGAGGTGCATGCCGGCCGGCCGATCCGTTTCGTGCATGGTGTGAATTCCACTGCCGCCGACACCGTGCTGCTGATGGATGTGCTGGAGCATGTGGACGACGATGTCGCGCTGCTCGGCGGCTATGCCGCGCTGGCGCCGGTCGGCGCGCGGTTCCTGATCAGTGTGCCGGCGTTTCAATTCATGTGGAGCGCGCACGATGTATTCCTGGAACACCGGCGGCGCTACACGCTGAACCGCCTGGAGGAAGTGGTGCGCCGCGCGGGATTACGGCCGGTGGTCGGCTGCTATTATTACGGCCTGACACTTCCGCTGGCGGCAGCGGCCCGTTTACTGCAACGAGACCGCGACCTGAAGCCGCGCTCCGATCTGCGCGTGCATTCACCGGCGGTCAACGCCACGCTTTGGACGCTATGTCGGCTGGAACTACCATTTTTCAAATACAACCGCCTGGCGGGACTAACGGTCTTTTGCCTGGCGGAGAAACAGTAATACCTTGGCATGCGCTCACCAATGACTCCAACCGACGTCGTCGAACAAGGAACAATTAACCAAAGTTTTTGCTTCTTTTTTCAAAAAGAAGTGCTTTTTCTTGTCCTTATTTCAGTTTCGGTGGAAGCACCCGACTTCAGACCCCCATTAACGTGAAGCGGCGCTGATTCGCGCCAGGGCCTCGTCGCGGCCCAGCGCGGCCAATGTAGCATCGATGCCCGGGCTGACAGTGCTGCCAGTCAGCGCGGCGCGTAACGGCTGGGCGACCTGGCCGAGCTTCTTGCCGGCGTGCTCCGCGTAGGCGCGTAACGCGGCGTCGAGCGCGCCGGCGGAGAAATCCGTCGCGGCCAGCGCCGCGGCAATCTCGCGCAAAGTTGCCTTGGCCTCGTCGGTCAGCAGGGCCGAGGCCTTCTGGTCCATCGGCAGCGGCGGGACCCGCGCCAGGAACGCGGCGCTTTCGGCCAACTCGACAAGTGTCTTCGCCCGCTCCTTCAGCCCGGGCATCAGCGCAAGGATGCGCGCGGCCGCGACATCGTCGAGCACCAGATCGGTACGGTCGCGCAGGCGCCGCAACACGTCCGCGGTCAGCCGCGTATCGTCCGCCTGGCGCAACCAGACCCCGTTCAGATGCGTCAGCTTGGCGTAGTCCATCCTGCTGGCGGCACGTCCGACCGCGTCGATGTCGAACAGCCGTATCGCTTCGTCGCGGGAGATGATTTCGGCATCGCCGTGCCCCCAACCGAGCCGCAGCAGATAGTTGCAGAGTGCTTCAGGCAGAAAGCCTTGCGCCTCGAATTCCAGCACGCTGACCGCGCCGTGGCGTTTGGAGAGCTTGGCGCCGTCCGCGCCATGGATCAGCGGCACATGGCCGAAACGCGGTGGCGCCCAGCCCATCGCCTGGTAGATTTGCACCTGGCGGAACGTGTTCGTCAGGTGATCGTCGCCGCGGATGACGTGGCTGATCTCCATGTCGTGGTCGTCCACCACCACGGCGTGCAGGTAGGTCGGTGTGCCGTCGCTGCGCAGAATGATCATGTCGTCCATTTCCGCGTTGGCGACGCGGACGGCGCCCTGCACCAGGTCATCGACAACGGTTTCGCCATCGCGCGGGGCGCGCAGCCGGATGGCGGGTGCGACGCCTGCTGGCGCGTCGGCGGGGTCGCGGTCGCGCCAGCGCCCGTCATACCGCGGTGGGCGGCCGTCCGCGATCGCCTGCTCGCGCATCTGCCGCAGTTCGTCGGGGGTCGAATAGCAGCGGTAGGCATGGCCCGATGCCAGCATCTGGTATGCAACTTCCGCATGGCGGACCGCCCGGCTGGACTGGAACAGCGGCGGCTCGTCCGGGGTCAGGTCCAGCCACGCCAAGCCCTCGAGGATCACATCGACGGCGTGCTGCGTGCTGCGTTCGCGATCGGTATCCTCGATGCGCAGCAGGAACTGGCCGCAATGGTGGCGGGCGAACAGGAAGTTGAACAGGGCGGTACGGGCGCCGCCGATGTGCAGCAGTCCGGTCGGGCTAGGCGCGAAGCGCGTGCGGATGGTCATGCGGGCCTTCTAGCGGATTGCCGGACCGAGGGAAGCGCCCGCCAGCCGCGCGAGCCGAAGCCGCGAGCTTCTTGCCGCCCCGGAACGGTTCCGTGTTTTCGCTAATATTGACACTCATTGTGCCATAATGCCAGTAGTTGAACTGCCGCCATCGTCTGGCATCCTGCGCACGATGTGGCGCATGATGGCGGAAAGTGAGGCCAGGAAGTGTGCAGGGGGTTGACCATGATAGTTGCGCGGCCGAAGCGGCCTGCCCGGGCCCTGCGCGTCGGGTTTCTGTTGATCGGCGCCGCCGTCGTTCCGGCACAAGCCGCGGACGCCCCGCCGGCGCTGGAGCAGGTGGTCGTTACTGCGCGGCACCGCGCGGAAAAAGTGCAGACCGTGCCGATCGCGGTGTCCACGATCGACGCCAGGAAATTGCAAACGAGCGGCATCACCGCGGTGAGCCAGCTGCAGAAGCTGGTGCCGACGCTGCAGATCACGCAGTTCAACCCGCGCAACACCAGCTTCAACATACGCGGCCTGGGCAACAACGCCGCCATCGCCATCGACGGCATCGAAAGCGGCGTCGGCCTCTATGTGGATGGAGTTTTCTATTCGCGCCCCGCACAGGCGACGTTCGCGTTTCCCGATCTCGACAACATCCAGGTTTTGCGCGGCCCGCAAGGCACCTTGTTCGGCAAGAACACCACCGCCGGCGCGATTGACGTGCACACTCAGCGGCCGAGTTTCACGCCGAGCGCGGATCTCGAGGCCTCGGTCGGTAATGACGGCTACTGGCAGCTCAAGGGCACCGCCACCGCGCCGCTGACCGACAAGATTGCGGTGCGGCTTTCCGCGCTGTGGGACGACGATAGCGGCAACGTCTCGAATCCGACGACCGGTGCGCGGTTCAATGCGACGAACGACCGCGCGGTGCGTGCGCAGGTGCTGGCCCTGGTCAACGATGACCTTACCGTGCGCATCATCGCCGATTACGCGCGCCAGCGCGACAGCGCGGCCGCGGCGCTGCCCTCGTCCGTCATCACCACGCTGACCAACGGCCAGCCGTTTCCCGACGGTTTTTTCAGCCGCATCGCGCGTCTCGGCTATACCGTGCCGACCTTCGATCCGCGCCAGCGCAACACATTCGACAACATCTCGCCGCATTACGTCATGGAGACCGGCGGCGTGTCGGCGCAGGCGGATTACACGTTGCCGTTCGGAACCATCACGTCCATCAGCTCGTGGCGCTACTGGAACTGGAATCCGGTCAACGACGTCGATGCAACGGCGCTGGCGGTGCTCGACGCCTACTCGCTGACGGACGCGCAGCGCCAGGCCAGCCAGGAGTTCCGTTTTACGTCGCCAAGCGGCGAGCGGTTCGAATACACCGCCGGGCTCTACTATTTCTATGAGGACCTGCCGAGCACATCGCGCATCGGTTTCGGGCCCGACGCCGGCAATTTCATCGTCGTGCCGAAACTGCCGCTCAGCATCGCCAATGTCGCAATGACCGGGCTGAATATATTCGGCCAGTCGGACATCATTACCAACAGCATGGCCGCGTACAGCCAGGCGACCTATCATGTGACGCCGCAACTGGACCTCACCGCCGGCTTGCGCTTTACTTACGAAACGAAAGACGGCGGCTTCGGGGAGACCCAGTTCGGAGCGATTCCGTTCTCGCAGATCTCGCCGGGCCTGGTGCCGATCGTCCGGCTGGTGCGCAATACCTTTGGCGTGCCGTTCCCCGATCGCGTCGAGCACACCTATGACAGCGCGCTGTCCGGCGTGGTCAGCGCATCCTACAAGCTGACGCCGAACGCTTTCCTGTATGCGAGCTATTCGCGCGGCGACAAGGGCTCCGGGATCAACGCGCTGAACCTGCCGAGCGGCGTCAACCCGGTGGCCAAGCCCGAGCGGGTGGACGCGTACGAGGTTGGCGCGAAGACCTCGTTCCTGAATAATCGTATTGTGGTCAACGGCGATCTGTTCTGGTCGGAGGATCACAACTACCAGGGCGTCAACATCGCGCCGCTGAATAGCAGCCTCTATGCCACCTTCATCGCCAATGCCCCCCAGGTCCGCACGCGCGGGTTCGAACTCGACAGCCACGCGCTGCTGGCACCCGGCCTGATAGTCAATTTTGCCGGCGCCTTTACGGACGCGGAATATACCAAGTTCCCGGACGCACCATGCCCGCCGGAAGTGGCCGGCCCCGCCGCGGAAAAATGCGATCTGACCGGCAGCGCCGTCGCCGGCATATCGCGCTGGACCATGTCCGCGGGCGGCGAATACAGCCACCCGATCGGCCGGCTTGGCGTCTATGACCTGGTGGGCTACGGCGGCGCGGATTACAGCCTGCGCTCGTCCTACAACGTCTCGCCGTCGAACAGCGCATTCGCCAAGATCGCGGGCTACGGGCTGCTAGATTTGCATCTTGGGGCGCGCACGCAAGACCGGCGCTATGATTTCTCGATCTGGGCGCATAACGCGCTCGATACATTCTACCTGATCGGGGCGGGTACGACGTCACCGATAACCGGGCTGGTGATCGCCATTCCGGGCGATCCGGCGATGTACGGCATGACGTTTCGGGCGCATTTTTAGGAGGAAGGGCCAGGGGCTCTGCCCCTGGACCCCACTGGGGCCGTAGGCCCCAGACCCCGATTTTGTTTGTTCCGGGACTGGCATTTGCACCCAACCAACCGGCGGCGCGGAGCATACTGCATTTCCCTACGGGAGGCTCCCGCCGCGCTGCGCTAACGCAGGCGGCGGCACGCCGTCCGAGGTCCAGGGGGGCTCTGCCCTATGGGTGAAGTCAACGTCAGAAAGGCCAGGGCTCTGACCAGGACCAGCTGGGGCCAGTAGGCCCTAGACCCCAATTAGCGCTGCGCGGCTTTTCATCATCTCCCCAGCGAAGCCAGCACAGGCATGGCATTTTCTGGCTTCGCCGTTCCCCCCAATAAATGGGGTCTGTTGGGGTGGACGGCCCCACGGCATCGAGTGCCAAGGTTTGGTCGTTGTCACGTTCCAAACAGGGAGCCGTCCGCCATGGAGTTTAAGCGCATTGCCATCGACACGTCCAAGCAGGTGTTCACGCTGCAT
>JAATGE010000041.1 GCA_015654825.1 Rhodospirillales bacterium | reverse complement strand
CGCCTCGGTCGCCTCGGCCTCGGCGTCCGCCTCCTGCTGCTCATGCGCCCGCGTTGCGGCCAACTGGCGGTCCAATTCCGCCGCCGCTTCGTTCTGCCGCACCCGCACCGCAACCAGCGTCGCCTGGCGCGCCGCCACCTCCTGCTTCAAATGCGCGGCCGCCGCCTGCTGCGCCCGCAGATCCGCGACCTGGCGCGCGATTTCGGCCGAAACCCCATGCGTCGTCAGCAATCCCTCGATCGCCTTGTCCGGAGGAACCGGCGCCGCCAGCAGCGTTTCGGACGGATACAGCGATAGCCGCAGCGCCACCGGCAGCAAGTCGGCGAGGTCGGCCGCCCGCTGCTGCACCTGTTCCTCGGCCTCCAGCTGGGCACTCGCCGTCTGGTCCAGCAGCTGCTGGGTGTCGTTCACCTTGGTCTCGATGGCGCGCAGCCTGTTGGCCGCCTCGACGCGCTGTTGCGCCAGCGCCGCGGCGCGGGCGGCCGCCTGCTGCGCATGCCGCGCCGCCGATTCCTGGGCCGCGAGCTGCGCCGCGCGCGCATGCTCGGTCGCCTTGAGCCGTTTGGCCGCTTCCTGTTTCGGCGATGCCGCGGCCAACACCACGAGCAACAGCCCCAGTGCCCGGGCCCGTTCCCACCGATGCCGACCCACGCGCCCCACGCGGCGGCCCCGGACCCCGATCAATGGCCGGGAACCGCCGGTCTCAGGCCTCATCGAGCAGTAGCGACCGCCCCGTCATTTCCGGCGGCGTCGGTAGCCCCATCAAATGCAGCAAAGTCGGCGCCAGGTCCGCCAGGCGACCCTCCCGCAGCTTGGCGCCGGCCTCGCCCGCCAGCACCACCGGCACCGGATTGGTGGTGTGGCTGGTGTGTGGCCCGCCGGTCACCGGATCACGCATCAGCTCGCAATTGCCGTGATCGGCCGTCACCAGCATCGCGCCACCCTTCCGCGCCACCGCGTCCGCGATGCGCCCCAGCCCCGCATCCACGGCTTCCACGGCACGGATTGCCGCCGGCAGGCTGCCGGTGTGGCCGACCATGTCGGGATTGGCGAAATTCAGCACGATCAGGTCATACTTGCCGCTGTCGATGGCGCCCACGGCTTTTTCCGTCAGTTCGGCCGCCGACATTTCCGGCTGCAGATCGTACGTCGCGACTTTCGGCGACGGCACCATGATGCGGTCCTCGCCCGGGTACGGCGTTTCCTCGCCGCCGTTCAGGAAGTACGTGACGTGCGGATATTTTTCCGTCTCCGCGATACGCAACTGCGTGCGGCCGGCGGCCGCCACCACCTCGCCGAGATTATGCGTCAGCGGCGTCGGCGGAAAAATCGTTCCCATCCGGTCGGCGAGCGCATCGCCGTAGCTCGTCATCCCCACGGCCGCGGCGAACCGTTTCGGCGTATGCGGAAAATGGTCGAACGCCGGATCGAGCAGCGCGGTCAGGATTTCGCGCACCCGGTCGGCGCGGAAATTGAAGCACAGCAGCGAATCGCCATGCTGCATGCCGGTATAGCGCTCGACCACCGAGGGCGGAATGAACTCGTCGGTGATGTCGCGCGCGTAAGCGTTACGGATCGCGGTAGGCGGCGCCGCGACGTACGGACCCTTGGCCTCCGCCATGGCCGCATACGCACGCTGCACGCGGTCCCACCGATTATCGCGGTCCATCGCATAATAGCGCCCGCCGATCGTCGCCAGGATCGCATTGCGCGGCACCGCGTTGACATATTCGTGCACAAAGCCGTCGGCCGTGCGCGGTCCGGTGTCGCGGCCGTCCGTGATGATGTGGATGGCGACCGGTATGCCCGCATCGGCCACCAGGCGGGCCAGCGCGATGCCGTGGTTCATGTGCGAGTGCACGCCGCCGTCCGACACCAGGCCGAACAGGTGGCAGGTGCCGCCGGTGCGTTGCGTGCGCTGGATCAGCGTCTGCAGCGCGGGCGCGCGCGCGATGCTGCCGTCGGCCACCGCATCGCCGATGCGCACCAGCTCCTGCTGCACGATGCGGCCGGCGCCGATATTGAGGTGGCCGACCTCGGAGTTGCCCATCTGGCCCCCCGGCAACCCGACATCGCGGCCGGACGTGTGCAGCAGCGCGTGCGGCCCGGCATTCCACAAACGGTCGAAATTCGGTTTGGCCGCCAGCGCCACCGCGTTGTCGGCCGTTTTCTCGCGCCAGCCGAAGCCGTCGAGGATCGCGAGCACCACGGGTCGGGGCGGCATGGAGTTCTCCGGAACGGCGAGGGACGCGTCAGGGCGCGAGGTTGGGCAGGTGGATAACGTGCGGATCGGAGTCGTCCCCGTTGGCCGCGTCCACCACCGCCTGAATATCCGGCCGTATGCGCCTGCCGCGCGCAATGTGCCAGGCCGCGACCGGCAGGCGCTCCACCACCAGGCCCGGAATGCCGGCGATATCAGCCAGGGCCACGCTATCGATGCGCGTGGGCCGCCGCCCACCGAACGTGATGACATACGGATCGCCGAGCGTGGCGGCCGCCGGCGTGTTGCTGCTGACATTGTCGGCCAGCACCCGGTCCTGGGTGCTCAGCCAGGCGCCGGCACGCTGGCAGTATTGAATGGAGAGCGGCGAGAACCCCTCCTCGCCAAGGCCGGCGCGATACTTCATCAGGGCGCGGCAGGCATTCCCGCCACTCGCCGCCCAGGCGCGGGCCAGGTAGGTGACGCCGTAATGGATATTGGTCGCCGGCTTGTACAGCTCGGCCACGCTGCCATGAAACCCCAGCGCCGCGGCCGTGCCGGGCATCACCTGCATGAGCCCGATCTCGCCTGAATTGCCGAGCGCCGCCTCATTGTAGTTGGTCTCCACGATCGCCACCGCGTCCGCCAGCGCCGCCGGCAGGTCTTGCCGCGCGGCCTCGGCCCGGATCAACGGCAGCAGCCGGTCGCGGGCCGGCGCCGGCGTGGGGGCAATGTCCGCCAGCAATCCGTCGCTTGGCGGCGCCGGGAATTCAAGGATAGGCGTCGCGCGCGCGGGCGGCGCGGCCAGCAGGGCCAAGCATGGGACGGCAGCGGGTATCCAGGCGCGCATGGCGCGATCTCTTGCGCAGACGCGCCGGTAATACAATCAAATCCGGTAGGCCAGGGCTCTGCCCTGGACCCGCTGGGGCCTGAGG
>JAATGE010000222.1 GCA_015654825.1 Rhodospirillales bacterium | reverse complement strand
GGGATTTTGTCGACGTGGCCGATTTCATCGAGCATTTTCAGCACCGCCTCGTTGGCTCCGCCGTGCGCGGGGCCCCATAGGCTGGCATTGCCGGCGGCAATACAGGCGAACGGGTTGGCGCCCGTGGAACCGGTCAGGCGCACGTTACTGGTGGACGCTTTCTGCTCGGGGTCGGCGTGCAGGATCAGGATACGGTCCATGGCGCGCGCCAGCACCGGGTTGACAAAATAGGGCTCGGCGGGAACCGCGTTCATCATGTAGAGAAAATTCTCCGCGTAGCCGAGGTCGTTGCGCGGATACATGAACGGCTGGCCGAGCGAATATTTGAATGCCCAGGCGGCGATCGTGGGCACTTTCGCAATCAGGCGAAACGCCGAGATGCGTCGGTGGTCGGGGTTATTGACGTCCAGGCTGTCGTGATAGAAGGCCGAAAGCGCGCCGACCACGCCACAGATCACCGCCATCGGATGGGCGTCGCGGCGGAAACCGTTGTAGAACTGGCGCAATTGTTCATGCACCATGGTGTGCAGCATGACACCGCGCTTGAATTCGTCGCTCTCGGCGGCGGTCGGCAGTTCGCCGTTCAGCAGCAGATAGGCGACCTCGAGGAAGGTGGATTTTTCCGCCAGCTGCTCGATCGGGTAGCCGCGATGCAGCAGCACGCCGACGTCGCCGTCGATGTAGGTGATCTTGCTGTCGCAGGCGGCGGTGCCGCCGTAGCCGGGGTCGTAGGTGAACACGCCCAGGTCCGCGTAGAGCTTTCGGATGTCGGCGACCGAAGGGCCAATGGTGCCCGCGATCAGGGGCAGTTTGGCGGTTTTTTCCGATCCATCCAGGCTGACGGTAAGGGACCCTGTGGGGCTGCCGCTCATGGGCGCATATCCTGTGTTCGTGGAGGTTTCAGCTTGAGAGGGCTCGGCGGCTAGTCCGGGCCGAACGCCGGGAAAGCCGCGCGGGCGATCGCCCGGGCGGCATGACGGTACGATAAAGGCTGAATGACAAGGGACGCAACCTTCGCAGCCGCAGCATAGGCCTGCGCGCGGGCGGGGGCGGCGGCTTGACGCCCGGCGGCAAGAATGTCTGTACCCGGTAGATGATTAAGGTGCATGGTTAAGGCTGGGGCCGGGCGCATGAGAGTTCTCGCACTGCTGGCCCTGGCGCTCGCGGCGGCGGGACCGGCGCCGCAGCCGTTGACCGTCGCCATCCCGCCGGGCGCGCCCGCGGAGCCGCTGCGCCGGTTATTGCTGAAACCTTATGCCGACGCGACGGCTACGCAGCTTGCCACGACTTCATGGGACGGCGCGGGGTTGGACGGGCTGAAACAGCCGGTGCCGGACCTGGCGCTGGTGTCCGGCCTGCAGCTTGCTGCCGGCTGCCGGGCGCAGTTCTTCGCCCGGCTGGACTGGTCGCGGCTTGGCAAGGAGCGCAGTGTTCCCGCCGCCGTCAGCGATTGCGGCATCGGTGCGTACCTCGCCGTGACGGCCCTTGCATGGGACGGCGACGAACCTGCCGCGGCACCGGGATGGACCGATTTCTGGGATGTGGCGCGGCGGCCCGGTCGTCGCGGGCTGCCGCGCTCCGCGCGCTTCAACCTGGAAATCGCGCTGCTGGCAGACGGGGTCGCCGCTGGAGACGTCTATCGCACGCTGCGCAGCTCGGACGGGCTGGATCGCGCGTTTCGAAAGTTGGACCAGCTAAAACCTTACATCATCTGGTGGGACCAGCCGGCGCAGGCGGCGGCCCTGCTGACCGGCGGGCGCGTGCTGTTCGTCGCGGCGCCGGCCGACGCAGTGCAGCAGGCCGGTGCGGCGGGCCACCATCATGTCGGCGTGCAGTGGCGCGGCAGTTTGGGCGAGTGGCGCCACTGGGCGGTGCCGAAGGACGCACCGCATGCTGGCGGCGCACTGCTGGCGCTGATCGTGGCCGGCGACCCGGCGCGGCAGGCGAGCTTTGCCGAGACGACGTTCCTGGGACCGGCATCCAAGGACGCGCCGGACCTGCTGCCCCTCGCGGCGCGGGCGCAGAACCCGATCGCGAACCAGGGCGCGATGCTGGCCCTCGATGAGGCGTTCTGGGCCGACAATCGCGAAAAACTGGAGGCGCGTTTCGCGGCCTGGCTGGCAAAGTAGCGGGTCGGTCTTCGGTCCGGGATGGCTTCGGGGCCGGCTACTGCGGGGCGGCCGACGAGTGAACTCCGCCCGCGGCCTGCTTGCGGCCCACCCAACTGCAACCTAGAAGCGCACAACTGCGTTCAGGGCCACATTCATGCGTTTCACGGTCGATCGGCTGGATCATCTGGTGCTGACCTGCGGCGACGTCGAGCTGACGGCGGCATGGTACCAGCGCGTGTTGGGCATGGAGCGGGAAGATTTCGGCCCCGAACGGCGGTGTGCGCTGAAATTCGGCGGCCAGAAGATCAATGTGCGGCCGGCCGACGCCGACAACTGGGTCAGCGGCCGCGCTTCGGCGCCGGGTGCCGCCGATCTGTGTTTTGTCACCGCCCTCGGGCCGCTCGACGTTGCCGCGCACCTGCACGATTGCGGCGTCACGATCGAGCTCGGCCCGGTCAAGAAGCTCGGCGCATTGGGCGAGATGCAATCCATCTATTGCCGCGACCCGGATGGCAACCTGATCGAGATATCCTCCTATCTTTCGTAACGCTGCCCGCTCTTTCGTGACGCTGCCCGCTCTTTCGTGACGCTCTCAGCCGCCGATTTCGACTTTTCGCTGCCGCCCGAGCGGATCGCCCAATGCCCGGCGGTGCCGCGGGATGCCGCGCGCCTGCTCGTGGTGGGCGATATTTTTTCCGATCGGGTGGTGCGCGACCTGCCCGATCTGCTGCGGCCGGGTGATCTGCTCGTGGTGAACGATACGCGGGTGATCGCAGCGCAACTGATGGCGATGCGCGGCGCGGCGCGGGTCGGCATTACCCTCGACCGGCCGCTCGCCGACGGCACCTGGCACGCGCTGGCGCGCAACGCGCGGCGGCTGCATGTGGGCGATGAGCTGCGTTTCCTGGGTGCCGACGATTTTTCCGCGTCGGTCGCGGCGCTCGAGGATGGCGGCGGCGTGGCGCTGCGGTTTTCGCATGACGGCACCGATTTCCAGCACCGCCTCGCAGCCGCCGGCGCGCTGGCGCTGCCGCCCTACATAGCGCGCCCGCTCGGCCCGACCGCGCAGGACGCGGCGGACTACCAGACCATGTTCGCGCGTCGCGACGGTGCGGTGGCGGCGCCCACGGCGGGTTTGCATTTTACGCCGTCGTTGCTACATCGGTTGGCAGCCCGCGGCATCGGGCGCGCGGACGTGACACTGCATGTCGGTGCCGGCACGTTCCTGCCGATGCGCGACGATGATATATCAAGACACAAATTGCACGCGGAGCGCGGCGAGATCGGCGCGGCCGCTGCCGACGCGATCAACCAGGCGCGCCGCGCCGGGGGCCGGATCGTTGCGGTTGGAACAACGTCGCTCCGCCTGCTGGAAAGCGCGACCGGCGAAACGGGCGAGCTGCACCCGTTTGCCGGCGAAACCGATATTTTCATTATGCCCGGCACGAAGGTCCGCGGCGCGGACATGCTGCTGACCAATTTTCACCTGCCGCGCTCCACACTGTTCATGCTGGTGTGCGCGTTCGCGGGCACCGCGCGCATGCATGCGGCGTATTCCCATGCGATCGCCGCCGGATATCGGTTTTATTCTTATGGTGACGCAACACTGCTGAGTGGGGCGTCATGAAGTATAAGGAAGGCCAGGGCTCTGCCCTGGACCCGCTGGGGACAAGTCCCCAGACCCCGCTAATTGGTATGGTGCAAATGTCGACCTCGGAACCAATAAAATGGCGTCTGGGGACTTATCCCCAGCTTGGTCCTAGGGGCAGAGCCCCTAGCCTTCTTCCATGACTTTCTCCTGGCACCCCACCGGCCAGGACGGCGCCGCGCGCGCCGGCGTGCTGCACACCGCGCACGGTCCGGCGGAAACGCCGGTATTCATGCCGGTCGGCACAGCCGGCACGGTCAAAGCAATGACCGCCGACGCGGTGCGCGCCACCGGCGCCTCGATCGTTCTGGCCAACACCTACCATTTGATGCTGCGTCCCGGCGCCGAGCTTGTGGCGAGGCTCGGTGGTCTGCACCGTTTCATGGACTGGCCGGGGCCGATCCTGACCGATTCCGGCGGGTTTCAGGTCATGTCGCTCGGCAAGCTGCGCACGCTGGACGCCGACGGTGTCACGTTCCGCAGCCATCTCGACGGCGCGAAACTGCGGCTCACGCCAGAGCGCGCCGTCGAAATCCAGCATTTGCTGGACAGCACCATTTCAATGGTGCTGGACGAATGCACCGCGTTTCCGGCGACGCACGCGGAGGCAGCAGCCAGCATGGAGCTCTCCATGCTCTGGGCGGCGCGCAGCCGCGCGGCCTTCGTCGAACGCGACGGCTACGGACTGTTCGGCATCGTGCAGGGCAGCGTGTTCCCGGATCTGCGGGCGCGATCGGCGGCGGCACTGACGCGCGTGGCGTTCGACGGCTATGCGGTTGGCGGCCTCGCGGTGGGCGAGGGCCAGGCGGCGATGTTCGACGTGCTGGAGGCAACCGTGCCGCTGCTGCCGGCGCCGCAACCCCGCTATCTGATGGGCGTCGGCACGCCGGACGATCTGCTCGGCGGGGTAGCGCGCGGCGTCGACATGTTCGACTGCGTCATGCCGACGCGCGCCGGCCGCACCGGGCGCGCGTATACGAGCCGCGGCGTGTTGAACATGCGCAACGCCCGGCACGCCGACGATCCAGGCCCGATCGACCCCGCCTGTGGCTGCCCCGCCTGTTCCCGGCACAGCCGCGCCTACCTGCACCATCTGTTCAAGGCGTCGGAAATGCTCGGCCCGATGCTGCTGACCTGGCACAATCTGGCCTATTATCACGCGCTGATGCGCGGCATGCGCGCGGCGATACTGGACCGGCGGCTGGCAGCGTTCGCGGCGGAAGCGCGCGCTCTGTGGGCAGACGGCGACACCGATTGATCAGTCCGACGGGCGAACAGCGACCGATCCGGGCGGCGGCGCTTCTCAGGTGGGGCGCGCAAGGCGCGTGGTGCGGTAAATCGACGGGAGCGGCACCGTCAGCGCGACGCTTTCCAGCACCAGGTCGCCCTCCGCGACCGGAGAGGAACCTCCGGCCAGTTGCCGTCCGCGTCGCGGCGCAGCAGGTCGGCGTTGATCGCGGTGGTATGCAGGATCAGAATTTCGCGCACACTGGGGATGGAGGAGTAGGCCCAGATATTCGACCAGGTTTCGGCTTCGTTGCTCGGGGACAGGATTTCCACGATCAGCACAGGATCGCTGAGGGTAGCCTCTTCTGTTACGTAGCCGGTGCACGTCACTGCGAGATCCGGGATACGGACATTGTTGGCCGCCAGCGCGCGTGGAACAATGCCGGGTTCGGTGACGGCGACGCAGGGCAGGGCGGTGGCGCGGAAATGGCTGGTCAGCAGCCAGCCCAACTGGGTCTGCAAGCTACCGTGGGTACGATTAGCCGGCGCCATCGCCTTCGGTTCGCCGTCGATCAACTGCCATCGATGGCCGGCCGGGGCGTTCCAGGCGAGGAAGTCCGGGACCGACATGCGCGGCGGCACTCTGGCGGAGGTGCTCATGGCAGACACATGGCACACCGCGAAGCCGCGCGCGCAGCGCGGCTGCGTTTTGGGGTTTGTGGCTTGGAAGGACTGGATACGGAATGACGGGCGAACTGACCCAACTCGGCCAGGCGACGAAAATGCCCGGCAGCCCAGAGCAGGCGCTGCTGGAGCGGGTGGCGGCGCCGGCCGCCGGGCAGCGCTACCTGGTGCGCTTCACGGCGCCGGAATTCACCGCGCTGTGCCCGATCACGGGGCAGCCAGATTTCGCCCATATCGTCATCGACTACGTGCCGGATGCGTGGATCGTGGAAAGCAAATCGCTGAAACTTTATCTTGCGAGTTTCCGCAATCACGGGGCGTTCCACGAGGCCTGCACGCTGCAGATCGCCGGCGCGCTGGTGGCGCTGCTGGCGCCGACATGGCTGCGCATCGGCGCCTATTTCTATCCGCGCGGCGGCATGCCGATCGACGTGTTCTGGCAGACCGGTGCGCCGCCTGAGGGCGTGTGGGTGCCGGATCAGGGGGTTCCGCCGTATCGCGGCAGAGGCTAAGCCCGGCGCATGAGCCTCATCAGCCGCATCCGCGCGTGGCAGCGTCCCGCTGCACCCCCCGTCCTTCCGGCCGCTCCGGCGTTCGACGGTTATGTCGACGAGGTCAGCCGCTATCACGTTGCCGGCTGGCTGACGCGACACGCAGCCGATCCGACAAGCGGCGCACCGCGTTTCGAGGCGGTGCTGCCGACCGGTGAGGTGCTGGCCGAGGGTGTGGCCGATCAGTTCAAGTTCGGGCCGTCGCACCAGGGGCGGGGGCTGCACGGTTTTTTCGCGCGCCTGTCCCGCACGCTGGCGGAGGATGAACTGACGGCGGTGCGGGTGCATGCGCCGGATGGCAGCCAGTTGGTCCGCGTCTCGCACTGTACCGACGAATATCGGCCGGTCATGCTGAACGCCATGGACATCGTGGATAATTGCAATCTGCGCTGTCCGTTCTGCGTGTGGGACTACAGCAGCACCTTCACGACGAACACTATGGACGACGCTACGTTCGAAGCGGCCATGCGGCTTATGCCGTTCACGCGGGATTCCAATTTCTGGCTGTCCTGCCTGCATGAGCCGACCTTGCATCCGCGCTTTTCCGACTACCTCGCCATGGTGCCCGCCGCGCTGCGCAAACGGGTGTTCTTCACCTCCAACTTCGCCAAGCGCATGCCGCCGGAATATTTCATGGCGCTGGCCAACGGCGGGTTCGGCACCGTCAACGTCTCGATCGAATCGCTCGATCCGGCAATTTACGAGCGTATGCGCAAGGGCGCGCGGCACCGCATTTTCATGGCGAACTGGGATGCGCTGATGGCCGCCTTCGCGGTCGGTCAGGCGCCGCCGTTCCTGCGCTACATCGTCATGGTGTACAAATCCAACCTGGCTGAAATACCGGCGCTGGTGGAACATCTGCTCGGCGCACGCCGGGCCGACGAAATCCAGCTTCGGTTCACCTTCGATATGCCGCACATTCCCAAGGAATTTCGCGACGCCGAATATGTCGACGATGCAGCCTGGGACTGGCTTGCCGAAGCCGTGGGCCATCATCCGCCGGGGTGCGTGCAGGTCATCAGGCCGCTGCCGAAGGAAGCGCCAGGCGGCGCCGGCGTCGTGTTGCCGGGACGTTTTGAATGCAAGATGTCGTGGGACGGCGCGCTGAAAGTGCATCG
>JAATGE010000556.1 GCA_015654825.1 Rhodospirillales bacterium | reverse complement strand
CGGCGGAAATGGTCGCGCTCATGGGCAAGGGCGGCGGCGGACTCTACGACGCGGTCTCCGCCTCCGGCGACGCCTCGCTGCGGCTGATCTTCGGCCACAACGTGGCGCCGATCAACATCGCCCTGATACCGGCCTGGAACGATTTCGTTCCCGATTTGCAGTCGCCTTCCTTCAACACGGTCAAAGGCTTGCATTACGGCGTCTCCTACGAATGGGGCCCGAACGTACTGCTGTGGAACACGGACAAAATAAAACCAGCGCCGGAAAGTTGGGCCGCGATCTATAATCCGGCAAATACCGGCCAGATCACCGTGCCCGATAACGCCATCCAGATCGCCGACGCCGCCCTCTATCTGTCCAAGGCCAAGCCGGAACTCGGCATCACCGATCCGTTCGAACTGACGCAGCCGCAAATGGATGCGGTCGTCGCCCTGCTGCAGCAGCAAAAGGGGCTGCTGAAAAAATACTGGTCGCTGGCCTCCGATGCCGTCGACCTGTTCCGCAACGGCGACGCAGCGATCGGCGCCGCCTGGCCCTATATGACCAACACGCTGCGCGACGCCGGCGCCCACGTAGGCGAAACGATCCCGCGCGAGGGCGCCACCGGCTGGGCCGATAGCTGGATGGTCTCGGCGCACGCCCAGCATCCGAACTGCGCCTATATGTGGATCAACTTTGTTACTACCCCGCACGTGCAGGCCCAGCAGGCGCTCTCGTTCGGCGAAACGCCAGCCAACACCAAGGCCTGCGCGGAAATGGACAAGCTCGCAGCCGGTTCCTGCACGAAATACCACGCCGACGCACCGGCCGACTATTTCAAGCGCATCCGTTTCTGGAAAACCCCGGTGCGCCAGTGCGGCAATGGCGAAAGCAACTGCCTGGATTACAGCGCCTGGCAGCAGGCCTGGCAGCTGGTCAAGGGATGACCGCCCAACTCGCCGCGCTGCGCACGTTCGCCGGGCGGCGGCCGTGGCTCACAACGGCCGCGATGCTGGCGCTGCCGGCCTCCTGGTTCGTCGTGTTCTACCTCGCCGCCCTGGTCTCGCTGTTCATCTCCGCCTTCTGGCAAGTCGATTCGCTAACCGGCGAGATCGTCCACATCTGGACGCTGGACAATTTCCGCCTGCTGTTCTCCGAACCCACCTACCGCCATGTCGCGTTGCGCACCGTGTTGCTGGCCGCATCGGTCACTATCACGGATGCCCTGCTGGCATGGCCGTTCGCACTGTTCCTGGTGCGCCATGCCGGCGCCCGCACGCGCGCGGCGCTGATGGCCGCCGTCACCGTGCCGCTGTGGTGCAGCTACCTTGCGCGCGTCTACGCATGGCGTCTGATCCTGTCGCATGACGGTGCGCTGAACTGGGCGCTCAATCTGCTGCACCTGCCCGATCAGAAGATTGCGTACACGAACTGGGCGATCTGGCTGGTATTCTCCTATCTGTGGCTGCCCTTCATGATCCTCCCCGTCGCCGCGGCACTGGAGCGCATATCGCCAACCTTGCTGGAAGCATCGGCCGACCTCGGCGCCAGCGAATTCACCACGCTGCGCCGCGTGCTGCTGCCGCTCGCGATACCCGGCCTGGTTGCGGGATCGATCTTTACGTTCTCGCTGACCTTGGGCGATTTCATCACACCCATGCTCGTCGGCGGCGCCGGATCCGACTTTATCGGCAACGTTGTCTATGCCAGCGTGGGAGTTGCCAACAACGTCCCGTTCGCCGCCGCGTTCGCCGTGCTGCCATTACTGGTAATGGCCGCCTACCTGCTGATTGCCCGCCGCCTCGGCGCGTTCAAGGCGCTGTGACGCGCCGGCGTCCTTTGCTGCTGCAGACAGCGGTTGCCGCGGTACTGCTGTTCCTGTTCGTGCCGATCGCGATAATCGTCGTCTATGCATTCTCCGCCAGCAACGTGCAGAGCTGGCCGATCGCCGCCTTCAGCTTGCGCTGGTTCGCCGTGGCCTCGGCCGACGAAGAAGTGCGCGCGGCCTTCGTGCTCTCGTTGCAGGTAGCATCCGTCGCCACCACCCTGGCCGTGCTGCTCGGCACGCTGGCGGCCATGGCGGTAAACCGCATGGCGCCGGGCCCGCGCGACGCGGTTTCCTTCGCCCTGGTGCTGCCGATCGCGCTGCCAGGCATTCTGACCGGCATGGCCCTGAACGCCTATTTCTCGGCCGCGCACATGGCCCTCGATTTCACCACTATCGTGATCGGCCATACGGTTTTCTGCATCGTAATCGTCTACAACAATGTGCTGGCGAGGTTGCGTCGCCTGCCGCGGTCGCTCACGGAAGCATCGTCCGACCTCTGGGCCGGCGCCTGGCGCACGTTCCGCCTGATAACGTTGCCGATGACGGCCAGTGCCATCGGCGCCGGCGCCCTGCTGGCCTTCGCGCTGAGTTTCGACGAAGTCATCGTCACCACCTTTACCGCCGGCGTGCAAACAACGTTGCCATTGTGGGTGCTGGGCGCAATCCGCCTCGGCCAGCGTCTCCCCGAAGTTAACGTGGTGGTGTTCGCGGTAATCGTGCTGACGATCCTCCCGGTCGGTCTGGCCCAGAAGCTCACCGGCGAGGCCGGCCAGCTGCATAAATAGGGTCCGGTGCAGGCCGGAGGCCCGCAATTCGACACGCGCCCAATGCCAGTCCTGGAGCAAATAAAATCGGGGTCTGGGGCCTACTGGCCCCAGCGGGTCCAGGGCAGAGCCCTGGCCTTCCTACCCTAGAAATCCAAATCCGAATAATGCGCCGGCGCATCCACCCCAGCCACGCGATCCGCCAGCACGGACCGGAAGCACGGCCGGCTCTTCATGCGCGCATACCATTCCTTGGCCGCGGGGCACGTCGACCAGTCGATTTCCCCGGTGAAATCCAGCGTCGAAACCTGACCCGCCGCCGCGAAATCCGCCAGCGACAGCGTATTGCCGGCCAGCCATTTGCGCGTCTCCCCGAGCCAGCCCAGGTAGGCCAGGTGCGTCTTGAGATTGGCGTAACCGGCGCGTATCGCCGCGACATCCGGCTGGCCGCGGCCCGCCAGCCGCTTGATGAATTTCTCGCCGACCAGGTTGCGCGTCACTTCCTGGTGAAAACGGCCGTCGAACCAGGCGATCAGCCGGCGCACCTCCACGCGCTCCGCCAGCGTGCGCCCCAGCAGCGCGCCGTCGGGGTAGGCCTCCTCCAGATACTCGCAAATCACGTTGCTGTCGGGGATGACCAGGCCGTTCTCCTCGACCAGCGTCGGCACGGTCCCGGCGGGGTTCATTTCCAGATATTCGGGCCGTCGATCCCACGGCTTTTCGAGCTTCAGCTCGAACGGCAGGCGCCGCTCGGACAGCACAAGCCGCACTTTTCGCGAAAAGGCGGAGAGGGGCAGGTGGTACAGCAGACGCATCGGCGCGTGTTTACGCCATCCGCGCCGCGCCGCAACATGGGATCGCGGATAGGCGGCCGTCTGGTGGGGAAAAGAAGGCCAGGGGCTCTGCCCCTGGACCCCGCTGGGGCCTTAGGCCCCAGACCCCAATTTTATTGGTGCCTGGACCCACAACCACGCCGGGGCGCATCACGCTCGTAGCGCAACCGGCTCGTCCATCGGCACTGCCAAATATTTCACATATTCCTTCGGCACCACCTGCCAGAATTTCTCGCGCTCCGTATCCCAATCGTGCAGCAGCATGGCGGCATAGCGGCTATTCGTTTCACTCGCCTGCTCCTCGCTGAGCGGGTGCGGCAGGTATTTCACGTATTCCTTCGGCACCACCTGCCAGAACTTCGGCAGCACGGTGGCCCAGTCGTGCAGCAGCATGGCGGCATAGCGGCTATTCGTTTCACTCGCGTGCTCCTCGACCAGCGCGCGCAACGCCGCTTCCCAATGCCTGGAGGCCAGGCGCTGCCACGTCACGCTATCGGGGTTCACACGCAGCTCGAAAGTCTCCTCCGGATCGTACACGAACGCCATGCCGCCGGTAAAACCGGCACCGAAATTATCGCCGACGGAACCAAGGATAACCGTCGTGCCGCCGGTCATATATTCGCAGCCGTTCGATCCGCAGCCTTCCACCACCGCGATCGCCCCGGAATTGCGCACCGCGAACCGCTCGCCCGCCTGCCCGGCCGCGAACAATTTACCGGCGGTCGCACCATACAGCACGGTATTCCCGATAATCGTGTTGTTCTGGCTCAGCAATTCGGAATTCGGCGGCAGCCGCACCACGATCGTCGCGCCGGAAAGCCCCTTGCCGACATAGTCGTTGGCGTCGCCCATCACTTCCAGCCGCAGCCCCTGCACGCCGAACGCGCCCAGGCTCTGCCCGGCCGAGCCGCGCAGCCGCACATTGAGGTGGTCAGGCTGCAGCCCCGTCATGCCGAACTGCCGCACGATCTTCGACGACGTTTTGGTCCCGATCGCCCGGTGCGTGTTGCGAATGCTGTATTGCAGCTGCATTTTCTCGCCGCGTTCGAACAGCGGCTGCGCATCGGCGATCATTTGCGCGTCCAGCGTCTCGGGCACCTCGTTACGCCCCACGCGGGTGCAGTGGCGCGCGTACGGCCCGGCGTCGGCCTGTGCCAGAATCGGGTTCAGGTCCAGATCGTCCAGCAACTCGCTACCGCGGCTGACCTGCTGCAACAGATCGGTGCGCCCGATCACGTCCTCCAACTTGCGCACGCCCAGTTCGGCCAGAATCCCGCGTACTTCTTCGGCAATGAACGAGAAAAGATTGATCACCTTCTCCGGCGACCCGCCGAACTTCTTCCGCAACTCCTCGTCCTGCGTGCAGACGCCGACAGGGCATGTATTGGAATGGCACTGCCGCACCATGATGCAGCCCATGGCGACCAGCGATGCCGTACCGACGCCGAATTCCTCGGCCCCAAGCATGGCGGCAATCACCACGTCGCGCCCGGTCTTGATGCCGCCATCGGTGCGCAATTTCACCCGGTGCCGCAGCCGGTTCAGCATCAGCACCTGGTGCGTTTCCGCCACCCCCATTTCCCACGGCAGCCCGGCATATTTCACCGAACTCAGCGGCGAGGCGCCGGTGCCGCCGACATGGCCGGAAACCAGAATGGCATCCGCCTTGGCCTTCGCCACACCCGCAGCAATGGTGCCGATCCCTGACCGGGCCACCAGCTTCACGCACACGGTCGCATCGGGATTGATCTGCTTCAGATCGTAGATCAGCTGCGCCAGATCCTCGATCGAATAGATGT
>JAATGE010000422.1 GCA_015654825.1 Rhodospirillales bacterium | reverse complement strand
GGTCAAAAATTCACAGGCTCTCTGCCCTGGACCCGCTTGGGCCGTAGGCCCCAGACCCCACCTAATAAGGGAACTCGGCAAGAACGGCGAAGCCAGTACTTGCATCTATCGGGTTTCGCCGTTCCCCCCAACGAATCGGGGTCTGGGGCCTACGGCCCCAGCGGGTCCAGGGAAGAGCCCTGGCCTTCCTTCGCGAGCTTCGCCGTCAAATAAAGCCGGTTCATCAACCGCAGCTCCCGGGGCGCCCCCGGGCTGGTAGGCGCGTCCTTCATCGTCATCCCCACCATGGTTTTCATATTGTTGAGCACCACGGCCGCGACATCGTCCGCCTGCGTCCCATCGAGGCCCGGCGCGCACGCCATCAGCGCCCGCTTGATCCCCGCAAGCGTCTGACCGCGGAACCGTTTGCGCACGATCGTCCAGTCGGTGCGGGAGTCCAGCAAGGCCGTGAACGCCCGCGTCCGCGGATACATCTTCACCAGCAGATCGATCAGGATATCGGCCAGCTCCCCCGGCGTCGCCTCCGCCGCGCGCGCCTCGATCGCATCGTATTCCGCCTGCAGTATCTCGGCGTGGTGCCGCATCAGTGCGTCGGCCACCGCCTCCTTGTTCGGAAAGAACCGATACAGCGAGCCGATCCGCGCATCGGCGCGGGCCGCGATCTCCGCCATCGTCGCCGCCTCGAAACCGCGTTCCTGGATCACCGCCGCCGCCGCCTGCATCAGCTCGGCGACGCGCTGCCGGCCGACGTCGCGCTGCGGCTCCAGTGCCGAACGATTCTCGCTTGACGAAGTTGAGGCCATACTCAAATAGTGCATCCTGCTTGAGTCCACCCTCAACTAACTAGCAGTCCGCCCGCCCCCGCACAACGGCCCAAACCCCTCGAACCAAGCCGAAGGATACGCTCGAATGATCACCCTTCCCGCCGCCACCACGGCGCTGATCCTGATCGACCTGCAAAAGGGCATCGTCGGCTTGCCGGTGGCGCCCCATTCCGGCCAGGCCGTGCTCGCGACCTCGAAGGCGCTGGCCAGCCGCTTCCGCGCCGCCGGCGCGCCGGTGGTTCTGGTCAACGTCGCCTTCTCGCCCGACTTCGGCGACGCCCTGAAAACCCCGGTCGACCGCCCGCCGCAACTGCCCCCCGGCGGCTTCCCCGAAGGCTGGACCGACCTCGCGGAAGGCCTCGCCGAACCGTCCGACCTGCGCGTCACCAAGCGCCAATGGGGCGCGTTCTACGGCACCGACCTCGACCTGCAATTGCGTCGCCGCGGCGTCACCACCGTGGTCATCGGCGGCATCGCCACCAACGCCGGCGTGGAATCCACCGCCCGCGCCGCCCACGAGCACGGCTATGCCGTAGTGTTCGCCGAGGACGCCATCAGCGCCCGCTCCGCCGAACTGCACGCCTTCGCCTTCGCGCACATCTTTCCCATGCTCGGCCGCATCGCCAAGGCCGAGGAAATCGATTTCTCGAGGTGAGTGAGGCGCTTCCCCGAGCGGTTGCGGCGCTTCCGCTGCAACCCCTTCCGACGGCCGCGCGCTGGGCGGTGCTGCTGGCCGCCTCCGCCCTGGCCGCGGCACTGCTGCAGTGGATCAGGCTGCCGGCCGCCCTGCTGCTCGGGCCGCTGACCGCCGCCATCCTGGTCCAGACGGCGGGGGGCGGCATCAAAGTGCCCCGCGCCTTCCTGGTAGCGGCGCAGGCGGTGATCGGCTGCCTCATCGCCCGTTCGATCACCCCCGCCATCGTCGGCGGTTTCGAAAGCCATTGGCCGGTGTTTCTCGGCGTGGTCGCACTCTCGATGGCCGCGAGCGTCGCGATCGGCTGGGTGATGAGCCGCTATCGCATCATTCCCGGCACCACCGCGGTCTGGGGCATGCTGCCCGGCGCCGCCACCGTGATGATGGTCATGGCCGAGGCCTACGGCGCCGATTTCCGCCTCGTCGCCTTCATGCAGTACCTGCGCGTCGTGCTGGTCGCCCTGGCCGCATCGGTCGTGGCCCTGCTGTTCACGCACGGCGCCGGCCACCACCACGCCGGCTATTTTCCACCAGTGAACCTGCCTCACCTCGCCGCGACCGCCGCCGTCGCGCTGGTCGGCGGCGGCCTAGGCCTCGCCTCGCGCATACCCGCCGGCGTGCTGCTCGGCCCATTGGCCCTGGGTTCCCTGCTGAACGTCGCCGGCTGGGTCACGATCGAGCTCCCGCCGACCCTGCTGATCGCCAGCTACGCGCTGGTCGGCTGGAACACCGGCCTGCGTTTCACCCGTGAGGTATTGCGAGCCGCGGCCCGCGCGCTGCCCCAGAGCCTCGGCGCCACCGCCGTGCTGATGGTTTTCTGCGGCCTGCTGGCCTGGATGCTGGTGGCCTTCCTGCACATCGATCCGCTGACCGCCTATCTCGCCACCAGCCCCGGCGGCGTCGACGCCGCCGCCATCATCGCCGCCTCCACCAAGGCCGACACCCCCTTCGTCATGGCCATGCAAACCGTCCGCGTCATCCTTCTCCTCGTCGCCGGCCCCCACCTGGCCCGCTGGGTCGCCGGAACGCTCAAACCCACCACTCCGCACCCCGAGCCCGCCGCGGAGCTGGATCTCGGCGATCTCGATTAGGCACCCGATGCTCACCGCGGCTTATGGTGCGGTCGCGGCCACGGACCGGGCGGCCATTTGACATATGTAGGCGCCTACCTATAAATCCCGCTATGAATGAAAACGAGAACAGTGAGACCCCGACCACGCGTGCTGACAGTCTGAGCCGCCGATCTCTTTTGGCCGGCGCTGCCTTCGCATTTGGGGGCACCCCGATCTCGACGGCCATGTCCCCGGCGAGCGGCGACCTCGATAGCTTTCTCAAAGATGCCATGCGGCGTGCCTCGATCCCCGGGCTGGCCGTGGGCGTGGCGCGGCACGGGAAGATCCTGTTTTCCCGAGGATACGGCTACGCCAATCTCGCCCGCGGACAGCGCATCACCACCGATTCGATGTTCCACGTTGCGTCAGTCACGAAAACGGTGACGGCGACCGGGATCATGATGCTGGTAGAAGCAAACCGCATTGCGCTCGACGATCCGGTAAACGCGCATCTCGATTTCAAGGTCGTCAATCCCGTCCATCCGGACATGCCGATCACGCTGCGGCATCTGCTGACGCACACCTCGAGCATTTCCGACGAGACATATTACGCCACCGATTTCCGCAAGCCCGGCCGGGACTCCCCGCTGGCACTAGGCGCGTTCGTGAAGAACTATCTGGTCCCCGGCGGCGCCTTCTATTCGTCGGCGGCGAGCTTTTCTACCGCCGCGCCCGGTGCGGTCTATGATTATTCGAACGTCGCATATGGCTTGCTGGGCTATGTGGGCGGACATGTGGCAGGCGAGGATTTTCGCACGTTCATCCGCCGCAGCGTGTTTGATCGTCTGGACATGCGGCACGTTTCCTGGACGCTGACCGACGTGCCGGCACCGCTCCGCGTGACCCCCTATGAGTCGAAGGATCGCAATC
>JAATGE010000193.1 GCA_015654825.1 Rhodospirillales bacterium | reverse complement strand
GTTCGGGTTGATCGGATAGACCGTGCCGTCAGCCATGAAAGTCCCCTGGGTTGTTTCGTATCGACCGCATCCGGGCCAACCGTTTCAATGTAATAGCGGATCGTTGTGGTCTTTTTGCGGACGGTCCGGTGCCGCGACGGGCGGCATCAATCGACCGGGATTGCCGACGCCAGCTGGCGCAAATCGTCGGGCGAATAGTAGATATACTCTATGTGATGCCCGAGCGTCGGCCGATCATCCACATAGAAATACTCAGTACCGGTCGCGGTGGCACCGTGCAGAACTACGGCGCGGCCTCTTGCCTCGGCGGCATGCCGGACGCCGGCGAGCGCTTCGGCGGTTATCAACCGGTAGCAGATATGGTGGAAGTGCAGTTGCAATCCGAGGTTTTGCGTCAAGATCTGGCGGTAGACCCGATCATCGCCCCCCAGCGGCTGGATCAGTTCCAGTTCGACGCCGCCGCGCACCGCCAGCGCGATATGCACGTTGGCATGGGTATCCGGCCCGGTCGGCAACGAAAAATTGCGCAATTCCAGCCAACGCTTCACACCGTAGTCGGCCGCGTAGGCCGCCAGGGCGCGGTCCATGTCGTTGGTGACCCAGGCAACCTGGCGAAAAATTCCGTCGAACAGGCTGGCCTCGGCGTGCATCGATTGACGTCCCATTTGGAGAGCGGCCGAGCATCGGGCCGGGCCCGCGGCGGCCGCCAGTCGGGGCCCGCTATTATCGACGCCGCGATGGCTGGGGCGCCTTCCTGGAGTGCGCCGGGTTCCGATACGTGATGCTTTGGTGAGGCGTGTTGCACAGGCCGGCGCGCTTGTATCCGCTTTCGCGATCAGGGGGAGAAGCGAATCGTGAGTGAATTCGAGGGAAAGGTGGCGCTGGTCACCGGCGGCGCGTCGGGCATCGGTGAGGCGACAGTGCGCGCGTTCGCGGCCCGGGGTGGCGCGGTGGTGATCGCGGACATTGCGGTTGGCGCGGGCGAGGCGCTTGCCGCGGAACTGCGCGGCGCAGGCCTGGCGACGGAGTTCGCGCCGGTTGATGCGACATCGGAAGTACAGGTTTCGGCACTGATGACGCATATCGCAAAGCGCTACGGGCGGCTGGATTTCGCGCACAACAATGTCGGGCTGGGGGAGACCGGCGTTACGATCGAGACGACAACGCTTGAACGCTGGGACTGGACGCTGGACCTCAGCCTGAAAAGCACGTGGCTGTGCATGAAATACGAAATTCCGCTGATGCGCGCTTGTGGTGGCGGGGCGATCGTCAATACCGCTTCCATGGCGGGGGTGCGCGTGACGTTCGCGGCATCGCCTGCGTATTCCGCCGCGAAGGCCGCGGTCATTCATCTGACGACGTATGCGGCCGCGGCGTATGCCAAGGAAAATATCCGGGTAAATTGCGTCTCGCCGGGGCTTACGGCGACACCGCAAATCGCCAGCATGCTCTCGCCGGAATTGCAGCGCGAAATCGCGGCGGAACTGCAACTTATCGAGCGGGCGGTGACACCGGAAGAGATCGCCGCGGCGGTGTTGTTTCTCTGTTCTAAAGACGGCGCGATGCTGACGGGAGAGAATCTGCGGGTCTGCGGGGGGCAGCGGTAGGCGTAAAGAAGGTTTGTTCTTTTTTGGAAAAAAGAACCAAAAAACTTTGGTTTATTTCAATTCGGGGGCGGATGGCGGGCTAAATCATCAGATCGGCGATGGAAGCGGGGGCGGCTTCGCCTTGGACCTGTCAATGGCCAAGATGGACGCCAGACAGGGGGGTGGCGATGCGGGACAATCCGCGCGTCGGTTGGCCGCATGACCGGGCGGGAGATGCGCGTGGATCGCGGCGCCCGGATTTGCCTGGGCCGGCCTGATGGATTTGGGGCTGGCGGGAAAGGTTGCGGTGGTGGGCGGCGGCAGCCGGGGCTGCGGCCTTGGCATTGCCGCGTCGCTTGCGGGTGAGGGCGCGCGCGTGGTCCTTACCGGGCGCCAGCCGGAGATCGTTGCGGCTGCTTCCGGCGCGATTCGCGACGCGGGCGGCGAGGCGCATGGCGTGGTCGCCGATCTTACCGACAAGGCGGACGCGCACCGCATTGCCGCCGAAGCGCGGCGTGTGTTCGGCGAACCCGCGATCCTCGTCGTGAACCCGGCCTGGAGCGGCCGCACGCGCGGGTTCAACCAGACCACGGACGACGAGTTCCGGCGTGGCAACGATATCTGGATCATGTCGGTGGTGTATCTGCTGCGGGAATTGCTGCCCGCCATGCAGGCGGCCGCATGGGGCCGCATCGTCGTTATCGGCTCCGTCGCCATGAAAGAGCCGCATGTTGAGGATCCCATGTATCTCGGCAATACGCGGGTGGCCGCGGCTGCCTTGATCAAGACGCTGGCGCACGAATATGGCCGGCATGGCATTACCGCCAACACGATCGCTACCGGTCCTTTTCTGACCGATCTTTCGCGCAGTTATATGCAGGATGCAGGCGCCTATAGCGAACAGGCAATGATGGGCGCGACCGCCATGGGGCGCTGGGGCCGACCGCAGGAAATGGGCGATGTAGTGGCCTTTCTCTGCTCGGAACGGGCAAGTTATGTTTCGGGCGAGACAATACGGGTCGATGGCGGATATGGCCATAGCTTGTTCTAGGGTGAGCCTGGGAAATGATCGCTGCGCGCCGGCCGCAGGGCTGGGGGCGCAGGGGCCGCCGATCGCCGACGTGGGACGTGCGTGATTTTCGCAATTTGCTGGTGTTTCGCGAAGTCGTGCGCGCTGGCGGCTTTAGTCCCGCCGCGCGTACGCTGGGCGTGGCACCCGCATCTGTCAGCCGCGGCATCGCCAAGCTGGAACAGGAACTTGGCGCCCGCCTGTTCAACCGCACCACCAACGAATTTCATCTGACGCCGGAGGGCGCGGCGCTCGCGGAATCGATTGCCGCCGATCTCGACTCGCTGTTCCGCGGGCTGGAGGAATTCGCGGCGCGGCGTACCCGGCCGTCTGGCCGGTTGCGCATTTCGCTGCCAAACTCTTATGGCAAATTCTACGTTTTGCCGCGATTGCCCTGGTTTCGCTCGACCTACCCCGAGATCCATCTGGAAATCGGCTTCGACGATAATCGGGACAATCTGGTCGCCGGCGGTTTCGATGTCGGGGTGTGCTACGGTGCCCCGAGCGAGGCGGCTTATGTCTCGCGCGTGCTGTGCCGCCCGCAACTCGTTCTGGTCGCGAGCCCGGTCTACCTGCAAGTGCGCGGCATTCCGCGCGCGCCCGCGGCGCTTGCCGGTCACAGCGCGATCAATGTCAGGCTGGGCAACGGTGAATTGGTGGCGTGGGCGTTCCATCGTATCGGCGCACCGGCCGCGGAACCATCGGCGACGCATTATCCGGGTGGCGACATGGTGTTCTTCGATCAGATCGATGGTGTGGTGCAGGCTGCGGCCGCCGGGCTTGGCATTACGGCTGCGCACGGCTACGCCGCATTGCCCTATCTTCAGGCCGGCCAGCTTCGCACGCTGTTGCCCGACTACGAATTGCGCGCCCGCTTCGGCAAGGGTGAGGTGCATGTGTTTTTTCCGCATCGGTCCGGCATGCCGCCTCGCGTTCGCGCCTTCGTGGATTTCCTGGTGGCGCAGGGCGGCGACGAGAAAATAGACGTCGCAGCTTTTGCGGCGTGAAGCGAAGGGGTTCCGTATGAGCGCGTGCGATGTGGCGATGCAGTACCTGCATCTGATTCAGACAGCAAAATACGAACAAGTGGGCACACTGTGGGCGGAGGATGCGGTGTTTTACAATCCGCTTGGCACCGTGATCCAGGGACGCCAAAACATTCAGACTTTTTATGCAAACTTCCTGCAGCGTATCACGCCCGTTGTGCGGGCGGCCAGCGTTACCGAGGACGCAAGCGGGCGCGCGTGCGTCATGGAACTGGAATCCAAAATGCGGCGCGAGCCGGACGGCACGTGGAAGACGGATGCCAAAGCGCCGTTCTCGCTCAGCGCCATCGATCGCTTCACCATCAACGATCGGGGCATGATCCAGCACATGATCGTCTATACGGCGCCGCCGAACCGTTGGATGGCGCCGTAACGCCTTGTGCGTTCCGCGCATCATGCTTTTGTGCACCGGGCACAAGCCACATCGGCGCGGATGACGTAGGGTAGCGCATAGCCGGTCGCGCAGACGCCGGTGGAGGCGCGCCATGAAAGCCACTCTGTTTAGCAACGGTCATGTCTGGGACGGCATCAGCGACTCGCGCTACGAAGCGGAGCTGCTCGTGCAAGGAGACCGGATCGCCGCGGTTTCGCGCAGGGCGGGAGAATTTTCCGGTTTGGATGCGCGGCGCATCGACGCGAGAGGTGCCACGCTTATTCCCGGTCTGGTCGATGCCCATGGCCATCTCAGCTTCCCTCGCGTGACCTACGCCTATGAAATCGAGGACACTCCCCCCGAGGAAAGCATTCTGATCACCCTGCACAATGCCCGCATCATGCTGGATGCCGGTTTCACGGGCGTCATCGGCGCGGGCTCCCCGAAGCTGCGCACCGAGCTCGTCATCCGTAACGAAATCAACGCGGGGCGGATCCCCGGGCCTCGGCTGCTGGCGTCCACGTCCACGCTCACCGCTACCGGCGGCCTGAACGACACCGCGCAATTACACCAGGGCCGCGACGTCGCTGCCATGGTGGTTGATGGGCCGGCGGAAATTCGCCGCGCCATCCGCACCTGCTACCGCGAGGGTGTGGATGTCGTGAAGCTGAATATTTCCGGTGACGATTTCTTTCCCCGGCCGGGTGGCCGCATTACCACGCTGGCGGACGACGAGGTGCAGGAAGCCGGCCGCACGGCGCGCGAGCTCGGTCTGTTGCTGAGTGCGCATGCGCGCTCAGCGGAATCGATCAAGCGCGCGTTGCGTGCTGGTGTTACGCTGATCAATCATGCTGACTTCGCCGACGAGGAAGCGCTCGACATGCTGGAGGCCGCGAAGGATCGCATCTTTGTAGCACCCACCATCGGCTATTACCACGCGCTGAAGCATGACAGCAGGCTTGGTCGCGAGGCGCTGGATCGCATGGGCGTGGACGCGGCGATGGACGCTAATGTCAAGGTTCATTCCGATTTGCGCCGGCGCGGCGTACGCGCCGTGATCGGCGGCTATTACGGTCTGCCCTGGCAGCCCAATGGCAGCAACGCGCGTGACATCGCGCATTTCGTAACATACCTCGGATACTCGCCGTTGCAGGCATTGCGGGCCGCCACCGTACATGGCGCCACGCTCATGCAACTGGGTGCCGGCACGTTGGAAGCGGGGCGTCTAGCCGACCTGCTGTTGATAGAGGGCGATCCTACAACAGATCCCAACGCGACCGCGGATGTGCGTCGGCTTCTCGCCGTCATGAAAGGCGGCGTCTTCCACAAGGCGCCCGAACCCGGCGCAACCCTGATCGCGAAAGCCGCGTGATGGCCTGGCCCGTCTTTCAGCTTGCGTACGTTACGGCCGAGCTTGAACGCGCCATGGTGGAATTCAGCACCGTGCTGGGCATCGGGCGTTTCCAGGTCAATCGCGACGTTTCGATAGAGACCGGCGCCGGCGCCGCGTACTGTCATTTTGCCCTGGCGTTCCTCGGCGAGCAGCAGATCGAACTTATCGAACCCGTCGGCGGCATGGATGGCGTGTACCGGGACGTGCTCGCGCCGGGAAGGACCGTGGTGCTGCATCACCTGGGCTTTCTGCTACCGACCGAAACAGCCTGGCGCGCCGCGCTGCGTGGCATCGAGGCCTCCGGCCACCCAATGCCTGTGCGGGGAATATTCGGCGACCTGATGCACTACGCTTACGTGGACCGGCGGGATTTGTTCGCGCACTACCTGGAATACATGTACGCGACGCCAGCCGGCGCCACCCTGTTTGACAACGTGCCGCGTTTCCCGGCGGCCGCAGCCCCATCCGATAGGTCGATATCAGCATGAACAACATAAGGCCACCTTCCGCCGCGGGAATCCGCGACGATTTCGTTCCGAAGGACGGGTTTGTCTCTTCCGACTTCATGAGGCTCGAGAACGAGCGCATGTGGCCGAAGGTCTGGCAAATCGCCTGCCGCGAAGAGGAGATTCCAAATCCCGGCGATTACGTTACGTACGAAATTGCCGGCGAGCCGCTGATCGTTGTTCGCACGGCGGCAGGTGAGATCAAATGCTTTTACAATGTTTGCCAGCATCGCGGCCGCGTGATCAAGGAGCAACCGCTTGGTTCTGTTAAATTCCTGTATTGCCGCTACCACGGATGGCGCTGGACCCTCGATGGCGAAGTCAGCCGGGTCACCGACGAACATGACTGGGCCGGATGCCAATCGTTTCAAAAAGACGAGCTGCGGCTGAAGCAGACCCTGGTCGGTACCTGGGGTGGCTTCGTGTTTATCAACATGGACCTGAACGCTGAACCACTTGCTGAATTCCTCATGCACGTTCCTGAATTCCTGGAC
>JAATGE010000416.1 GCA_015654825.1 Rhodospirillales bacterium | reverse complement strand
TCGGCCATCAACACCACGCCCCTGGTGGACGTGATGTTGGTGCTGCTGATCATCTTCCTGATCACCATTCCCGTGGTGACGCACACGGTACCGCTGACGCTGCCGAAGGACCGCAACCAGGTCACCCAGACCAAGCCGCAGAACATCGTCATCGCGGTCACCAAGGACGGCGACTATTTCTGGAACGAGAAATTCGTGCCGGATATTCAGGGCCTCAAGGATAACCTGAAACAGATCGCCGGCCTGGTGCCGCAGCCGGAGGTGCATATCCGCGCCGACGAAAGCGGCCGCTACGAGTTCGTCGGAAAGGTGGTCGTGGCGCTGCAGCAGGAGGGCATTTACAAAATTGCCTTCATCACCCAGCCACCGCCGCATGGCGGCCCGTGATGCGGGCAGGGCTGTCGAGGAGATTTTGAGATGAGCATGAACGTGGGCTCCCCGGGTGGCGAAGGCCGCGATCCGGAAGTTCTGGTGGAAATGAACACCACGCCGCTGATCGACGTGATGCTGGTGTTGCTGATCATGTTGATCATCACGATCCCGATCCAGACCCACGCGGTGAAACTCGACTTGCCGACCGGCAACCCGCCACCGCCGCCGACGCCCCCCGTGGTGGTGACGATCGATGTCGATTTCGACGGCACCATTCTGTGGAACGGCACGCCGGTTGCCGGCGAGGACGATTTGCAGGCGCGGCTGCGCGGCGCCGCCGCCCTGCCGGATCAGCCGGAAGTGCATTTACGGCCGAACAAGCTGGCGACCTATGCCGCGGTGGCGCACGTGATGGCGGACTCGCAACGGCTGGGCATCCAGAAACTCGGCCTCGTCGGCAACGAGCAGTTTGTAGGACAGTGAATATGCGGGTGCGGCGTAGCGCCGGGGCGGTCGCCCTGGCCCTGATGGTAGCGTTGTGGGCGGCGCCTTCGGGAGCCGATGAACCGGTGCGTCTGGAGGTGGGTCGGCCGCTGCTAGCCGCGAAGGCCGCCCTGGCGGCGCATAATTACACGAAAGCCATGGCCGCGGTGCGGCAGGCGGAAGCGGTCGGCGGCAAGACCGCCGCGGAGTCGCTGAAGGTGGCGCAAATGCGCGCCTCCGTGGCGCAGGCTTCGGGCGATATCGCCACGGCGGCGAAGGCTTACCAGAGCCTGATCGATTCAGGTGCGATCCCCGCGTCGCAGGTGCTGAACCTGATGCAGGCGGAAGTCAGCATCGCGTTCCAGCAAAAGAATTACGCCAACGTGGTGTACTGGGCTGAGCGCTACCAGAAGGCCGGCGGCAGGTCGCCGGAAATGAGTAACTCGGTCATTCAGGGCTACTATCTGCAAGGCAAATACGCGGAAGCCGCCAAATTGCAGCAGGCGCAGATCCAGGCCGGACTGCATGCCGGCCGCGCGCCGACGGAGGTGCAGCTGCAATTGCTTTACAGCTGCCAGAACCACCTCAATGACAAGGTCGGCGCGCTGGCGACGATCAAGCAGCTGGTTACCTATTACCCGAAGCCGGATTACTGGCTGAACGTGATCGATACGTTGCGCACGAAGCCGGGATTTTCCGACCGTCTGCTGGTGGAGATCTACCGGCTGGAATTCGCGCTAGGCTTGGTCAACAAACCCGACGACGCCATGGACCTGGCCGAGCTGACCCTGCAGGCGAAGCTGCCGGGCGAGGCCAAGGACGTGGTGGATCGCTCCTTTGCCGGCGGCCTGCTGGGCACCGGCGCCGAGGCGTCGCGCCACCAGCGGCTGAAGGCAATGGTGGACAAGTCGTACACGGCCATGCAGGGGCAACTGGGCAAGGATGACGCCGACGCCGCCACCGACCATGACGGCAACCGGCTGCTGGCACTCGGCGAGACCTATGTCTCCTACGGCATGTTCGACAAGGGCATTCCGATGATGGAACAGGCGCTGCACAAGGACGAATTGCGCCATCCGGAGGACGCCAAACTGCAGCTTGGGCTCGCCTATTTGAAAAAGGGCGACAAGAAGAAGGCAGTTGCCGTGCTGCGCACCGTGGGTGGGACCGAGGGGGTCGCGGATCTGGCGCAGCTTTGGATATTGCATATCGGGAAGGTTTGATAGTTGAGGCCAGGGCTCTGCCCTGGACCCGCTGGGGCCGGTAGGCCCCAGACCCCATTTTGTCTGTTCCGGTGCGCCCCGATGGGGTGCGGTAGCCTTGTGGGTGGAAGTCCCATCCGGGCAATGGTCGGTTGGCCCGGTAGCTGGCAGGCGGTTTGGTTGAGTAATTGGCTGGATCGAAGC
>JAATGE010000319.1 GCA_015654825.1 Rhodospirillales bacterium | reverse complement strand
GTCGTGCGCAGCACGCCTCCGGCGTGACGGGTCCAGGGGCAGAGCCCCTGGCCTTCCTGCGAACTTCCTGAACTTATCTCAAGGATTAATTATATCGAGGATCGCCTGATAGGCCTGGGCCGCCCTGGTCGACAGGTCGCGGGAATATTCCAATTGCGCAACAGTGACCGCCTTCTGCTGGTGCGGCGTCAGCCGTTCGACGATATCGGCCGCCAAGGCCAGAACGGCCTGATTGGAAAACGGACCGAACGTGGGCATCCCGCGACCGGCAGGTTCCGTGTGGATTCCCGAAGGATCGGGTATTATGCCGCCATTGCCCATATGTTGCTCCCCCGTGCTGGCATTGTTTTACGGTGGGCGCCGGTCCTCGCTCGGATTTCCGGCCGCTGCCCACGCCTCTTCGCCGCCGCGATACCACAGCACGGAATGGAACCCAAGCGCAACCAGTTGCAGCACGGCATTATAACCGGCCCACCCCACGGGGCCGTCGCCCACCACAACGATCGTGCGGTCAGCGGCGGGCCGGGCCCGATCCAGGGCGCGGCTGACCGTCTGCTCCTGGCTGTACTGTGTCCCTTCCGACCAGATCCAGACCGCATCTTTTATCACGGCCGACCCGCGCCCGACATCCAGCACCAACGGTTGCGGTGCCGTGCCGAGCCGTGCCTTCAGCGCGGCCGTATCGATCCGCGAGGCGCTCGGCACCCTTAGCGGTGTCGGATCGAAATCGCCGCCATCCCGCGGCACGGCACTCGGCCCGACGCCAAAATCCTCGTCCTCGCGGGCGTAGGCCGGCATGCCCGCCGCCTTCAGCGCGTTCAGATAGGCCGGCCGCCCCGGCAGCGCATCCATGGCGCGCGTGTCATAGGCGCCGAGCCGCCAGACGGTCCGATGCGGATGCAGCCTGGCATAGGCGGCGTATTCGCCCTCCGCTGCCGCCTTGTCGCCGACCAGCCCGGTCGCCGCGATCAGATAGATCTGCCGCCATTCCTTCCAGCCGGCCAGTGCCACCTCCGGCTGCGTCGGGTCGGCGATCCCGGCCCCGGCGCGATCGAACCACTCCATGGCATCGGCCGGCTTGCCGAGCATCAGATATCCGAAGCCGATCAGGTGCTGGCGCTTCGCATTGTCGGGGCTTGCCGGATCGCGGCGCATCAGCTCGCGCAATTCGGACATCATTTCGTCCATCCGCCCGAGCAGCCGCGCGCACACGGTCAGGCCGTGGCGCGCCAGCAGGTCGTCCGGGTTCAGCGACAGCGCCATTTCGAAGCTGGCCCGCGCCTGATCGTATTGGCCATCGACGCGCGCCAGGTAACCCTTGGCCGTTATCGCCGTCGCGTTGCGCGGCGCCAGCGCAACCGCCTGGCCGATCACCGCCCGCGCCCGCGCGTAATCCTGCGCGTCGGCAGGGTCGTCGAACTCGCTGACCTTGCGCACCAGCACGAGGCCGAGCGTCGCCAGCGCCTCGCCGAAACGTGGCTCGGCCGCGACCGATTTTTCCAGCAGCGCCTGCGCCTCGGAAAAGCTGGCCAGCGTGTTGCCGCGGCCGAGCACCGAGCGGGCGCGCAAGTAATAATCCACCGCATCTTCGTTGCGCGGCCGGTCGTGCACCGCCCGGGCACTCTCGACCTCGACGAGCGTCACGTCCAGGGCGCTCGCGATGTTGCGCACGATGTCGGTGCGCGCGGCGCCGAGCTTGTCGCGCGGCACGTCGAACAGGCGGGCCCACAAATGACTGCCGCTGGGCGCGTCGATCAGCTGTGCATTGATGTGCAGCATCGGGCCCTCGGCGCGGATGCTGCCTTCCAGCAGGTAGCGCACGTTCAGCGCGCGGCCTATCGCGTCCGCCGTTACCGCGCGGCCGCGATAGGTGTCGGCACTCGCGCGCGCGATCACCACGCTCTGCGGAATGTGCGACAGGTCCGTGGTCAGATCGTCACTGATGGCGTCGGCGAGGTAATCCTGTTCCGCCTCGCCGCTGAGGTTGCGGAACGGCAGCACGGCGATGGACAGCCGCGGCGGGCCGGGCGGGGCGCGCAGCTGCGGCAGTGCGAACCACGCCGCGATCACCAGCACCAGGAGCGCAGCGCCGATCGGCAGCCAGCGTCGGCGGCGCAATCGGATGGCCGGCAGCGCGGCCGGCGCCTC
>JAATGE010000453.1 GCA_015654825.1 Rhodospirillales bacterium | reverse complement strand
TGCCAATCTCGCCCGTCCCGCCCAGGGGCAGGAAGGCCAGATCGCCCGGTACTGCGTTCATTAATCGCCTTCGATGGTTCGTGTTCTGTCGCGGCTTAATCTGGGGGCAGGGTTGCGCTCCGCCAACATGCGCAGACCATCGAGCGTCAGATCAGGCTCGATCCGGTCGAAAATCCCTGTTCCCTCGGAGAACAGAGGTGCCAGCCCCCCGGTTGCGACAATCTTAAGCGGATCGTCCATTTCCCGCCGGATGCGGGCCACCAGGCCTTCTATCAGACCTATGTAGCCCCAGTAGATGCCCGATTGCATGGCCGGCACCGTGCCGCGGCCAATCACCGCCTGCGGCCGCCCGATACCGATGCGCGGCAGCCGCGCCGCCGCCTGGTGCAGCGCCTCGATGGAAAGGTTGATGCCGGGCGCGATCGCCCCGCCGAGGTAGGCGCCGTCCTTGCCCACCACGTCGAACGTCGTCGCCGTGCCGAAATCAATCACCACCAGTGCCTGCCCGAACAGGTGGAACGCCGCCAGGGCGTTCAGCAGGCGGTCGGCGCCGACCTCAGCCGGGGCGTCCACCCGTATCTCAAAACCCCAGTCCAGCGTTGAACGGGCGATCAGCGGCTCCACCTGGAACCAGTCGCGGCACAGGCGGCGCAGATGGTACAGCGCCGCCGGCACCACCGTGCCGATTACGGCGCTGTTCACCAGATCCGGCGTCAGCTTGGAGTGGGTCAGCAGGGTCAGCAGCCACACGGCGTATTCGTCGCTGGTGCGCTGCGGATCGGTGGCAATGCGCCAGATACCCGCCCACCGCCGCCCGTCATGCACCGCGAACACGATGTTCGTGTTGCCCGCATCGATCACCAGAAGCATTCTGGCACCAGAAGCATTCAGTTCCCCGCGATCTCAACATCGCCGGAAGCGGCTTCCCCTGCCCCCTCCAGCCGCAGTTTGCCGTCCTCGCTGAGGCCGGCAAACGCCCCCTCTATCACCTGGCCGCCGCTCTGCACACGCAGGCGGGTGCCGAGCGGGTGCGCCCGTTGCAGCCAGGCTTGCCGCACCCCGGGGAACGGCGTGGCGCCCCACCGGTCGAGTTGCGCCATCAGCGCCTGCGCCAGTTCCTCCGGCGCCACCGTCACCCCCGCCGCGGCCAGGCAGGTGGTCGCCCGCCCTTCAACCGAGGGCGCCGCGGCCAAATTCACCCCGACCCCGATCACCACCCACTCGGCCGATCCGTCCCTGGCAAGGCTGCTATCGATCAGCACGCCTGCCAGCTTAGCCCCGCCCAGCAGCAGATCGTTCGGCCATTTCAGCATTAGCCTGCCTGGCGCCGGGAGCTTGCCGGCAACCGCCTCATAGACCGCGACACCCGCCAGCAGGGCCCAGGCCGCGGCCATCAATGGCCCCGGCGCCGGGCGCAACATGGCGGAAAAACTGAGGTTTCCCTCGGGTGCCGTCCAGCTTCGGCCGGCACGGCCGCGGCCCGCTGTCTGGCGGCGCGCAATGACCGCGAGCGGACCCGGGGCGCCGTCCCGCGCGGCCGCGATCGCCACGTCTTGCGTTGAGGGAAGTTCCTCGAAGAAGCGGAAATCCCAGGCTGGGATGGCGACGCTCATTCAGGTAAGGCCACGCCCCTGCCCTGGGCCCGTTGCGCGCGGCGTGCGCCCGTGCGCCGGAGAGCCCCATCCATAGCGGGACGGGCAGCGCCCCCGGCTTCCTTTTTGCTACCCAAACAACGCCTTGGCAGCGCTGCCGGCCGCGCCGGTGAAAGCGCCCAGCGCCAGCACAAACAGCACCGTGAACGCGCCCGATGCGACCGCCACGAACGAAACGCCTGCCGGCCGTGCATCGAACGCCGGCTCCGCTGCGTCGAAGAACATCACCTTGACGACGCGCAGATAATAGAAGCACCCGACGACACTGGTCAGCACGCCGAGGATCGCCAGTGTCCACATGATCGGCGTGCCGACCTGGACCGCCGCCAAAAACACGTAGAGCTTGCCGAAGAATCCGGCGAACGGTGGAATTCCCGCCATGCTGAACATGAAAATCGCCAGCAGCGACGCGAGCGGCAAATCGGTTTTCGCCAGGCCTGCGAGATCGGCGATCCGTTCCACGGCCCGCCCGTCCCGCCGCATGGCGATGATGCAGGCGAACGCCCCGGCCGACATCGCGACATAGGTCAGCAAATAAATCAGCACGCCGCGCACACCCGCTTCCGTGCCGGCCGCCAGGCCGACCAGCGCGTACCCCATGTGGCCGATGCTGGAATACGCCATCAGGCGTTTGATGTTGCTCTGCATGATGGCCGCAAAACTGCCCAACAGCATGCTCGCGATAGCGACCAGAACGATGATCGGCTGCCACTGCACGGTCACATGCCCGAACGGCCCCACCATGACGCGCAGCAGCGCCACGAAAGGCGCCACCTTCGGCGCGGTGCTGATGAACGCCGTGACCGGTGTCGGCGCGCCTTCGTAAACATCAGGCGTCCACATGTGGAACGGTACCGCGGAAATCTTGAACGCGAGGCCGGCGAGGATGAAGGCCATGCCGACCATCAGGCCAGTGGATACGCCGTCGGGATCCGTGATCGCCTGCGCCAAACGCCCGAAATCCATCGAGCCGGAAAACCCGTAGGTCAGCGAAATGCCATATAGCAGCAGTCCGGACGCCAACGCTCCCAGGACAAAGTATTTCAGGCCGGCTTCCGAGGACCGCAGATCGTCGCGCGCGAACGCCGCCAGGACGTAGATCGCCAGCGACATCAACTCCAGCCCCATATACAGCGTCATGAGATTGGCGGCCGATGCCATCGTCATCATGCCGACGGTGGAGAACAGTATCAGCACCGGAAATTCGAATCGCGCCGTGCCCGCCTTCGCATTGAAATCGAGCGATAGAACGGCGGTCAGCGCGGCGCCGGCCAGAATAAGCAGTTTTGCGAACGTAGCCATCGCGTCGGTGACGAACAGGCCGTGATAGGCGGCCGTCGGCTGCACCTGCAACACCAGCATCGCGGCCATCGCGAAGGCCGCCAGCACGCCCATGGTGCAGAGCGTGGTGCTGTCCTTCTTCTGCACGACGCCTAGCAGCAGGATCACCATGCCGGCGCACGACAGAAAAATTTCGGGAAGGGCCGCGGTCCAGTTCATGGAAGGTTTGTTCCCGTGGACGCAGGAAGGAAGGCTAGGGGCTTTGCCCCTAGGACCCCACTGGGGACTAGTCCCCAGACCCCAATTTTATTGGTTCCGAGGCGAATTAATGGGGTCTGGGGACTTGTCCCCAGTGGGGTCAAGGGGCGAAGCCCTTGGCCGGCGGAGCCAAGCATTGCCTGGTCGTGTCCTTGCACAAAGGCACCCGTCGTCGCATCGAAGAAACTCGTGAAACTGCTCGGGTACACGCCCATCCACAGCGTCAGCAGCACCAGTGGCGCGAACACCGCGATCTCCCTCGGCGAGAGATCCAGAATGGACTTCAGATCATCCTTGGTAATGCGGCCGAACATCACCCGTCGATACAGATACAGCATGTACGCGGCACCCAGGATCATGCCTAGCGCGCCGAGCAGCGCCAGCCAGAAATTCACCTTGAATGCGCCGACAATGACCAAAAACTCGCCTACGAACCCGCTGGTTCCGGGTAGGCCGATGCTGGCCATGGTGAATACCATGAACACCAGCGCATAGGCCGGCATCCTGTCCGACAGCCCGCCATAGCGCGCGATTTCGCGCGAATGGATCCGGTCGTACACCACGCCGACACAAAGGAACAAAGCGGCCGAAACGATGCCGTGCGACAGCATCTGGAACAGCGCGCCATCAAGCCCCTGCTGGTTGAACGTAAAGATGCCGATCATGACCACGCCCATGTGCGCGACGGACGAATAGGCCACCAGCTTTTTCATATCCTCCTGTGCCAGCGCCACGTAGGAGGTGTAGATGACGGCGACCACGCCGAGCGCGAACATCAGCGGCTGGAAATGCGCCGAGGCGTCCGGCAGCATTGCCACGGAAAACCGGATGAACCCGTAGGCGCCCATTTTCAGCAGCACGCCGGCCAGGATAACGGAGCCCGCGGTCGGCGCTTCCACATGCGCATCCGGCAACCATGTGTGCACCGGCCACATCGGTACTTTCACGGCAAAGCTCGCCATGAACGCCAGGAACAGCCAGTACTGCATGTTGTACGGGAACGGCGTGTGCAGCAGCACCGAAATATCCGTGGTGCCCGCACGCTGCCACATCGCCAGCAGCGCCAGCAGCATCAGCACCGAACCCGTCAGCGTGTACAAAAAGAATTTCAACGATGCGTACACGCGCCGCGGCCCGCCCCACACGCCGATGATGACGTACATCGGGATCAGAACGGCCTCGAAGAACACGTAGAACAGCAGGAAATCGGTGGCGCAGAACATGCCCACCATCATGGTTTCCAGGATCAGGAACACGATCATGTATTCCCGCACCCGCGTGCGGATCGCGTCCCAACTCGCCAGGATGCAGACTGGTGTCAGCGCGGTGCTGAGCAGCACGAACAGCACGGAAATACCGTCCACGCCCATGCGATAGCCGACGCCGTATTCCGGCATCCAGTCGCGGCTCTCCTGGAACTGGAACCCGCTCACCGACGGATCGAACCGGCCCCACAGTACCAGCGAAATCATGAATGTCAGCAGGCTGGTCCACAGCGCCGTCCAGCGCGCATTCTGTGCGACCGCCGCCTCATCGCCGCGTAACGTCGCCAGGATCGCGACCCCGACCAGCGGCAGGAACGTGACCAGCGAGAGGATCGGGAAGCCGGCGATGTTGGTCTCACTCATGGCGCGCGCTCACCGTGTGACCAGAACGACGCTGACCAGGGCGACAACCCCGACCAGCATTGTGAACGCGTACACGGCGATCGATCCGGTCTGGATGCGCACCACCTGCTTCGCGCCGTCTTCCGCCAGTGCCGCCACTCCGTTCGGGACGCCATCGATAATCGCGGCATCGCCCACCTGCCAAAGCTCGCGCGCGAGCCAGATCGACGGCCGCACGAAAATCGCGTCGTACAGCTCGTCGAAATACCATTTGTTCAGCAGGAACAAATAAATCGGGCGGAATCGCTGTGCCAGCCGACCCGGTATCTCCGGGCTGAGGATGTAGAACCAGGTCGCCAGCGCGAACCCGCCGAGACCGGCCAGTGCCGGCTGCACGTCCACCAGGAACGGCAAATGCGCCAGCGCCTGCAATTCATGATTGTTCGAAGCGGTGAAGATGGCGCCTTGCCAAAAATCCGCCTGACCCTCACCGATGAATTGCGGCTCGAACCACCAGCCTGCCGCCACCGCCCCGATTGCCAGCATCACCAGCGGCCCCCACATCGTGGCGGGGCTTTCGTGCACGTGTTCCATGGTGTGCGCATCGGCGCGCGGCTTGCCGTGGAATGTCATGAACAGCAGCCGCCCGGAATAGAATGCCGTCAGGAACGCGGCGATCGTGCCGCATGCGAACCCGTAAAACCCGACACCGGAGCCGGACGCGAACGCCGCCTCCAGGATCGCATCCTTGGAGTAGTAGCCGGCAAACGGTGGAATGCCGCCGAGCGCCAGGCTGCCGATCCACATCGTCACGTAGGTGATCGGTATCAAACGCCAGATGCCGCCCATGCGGCGCATGTCCTGCTCGTCACTCATCGCATGGATCACGCTGCCGGCGCACAGGAACAGCAGCGCCTTGAAGAAGGCGTGC
>JAATGE010000578.1 GCA_015654825.1 Rhodospirillales bacterium | reverse complement strand
GCAGCGCTAACGCAGGCGGCGGCACGCCGTCGGGGGTCCAGGGGGCGGAGCCCCTGGTCGGCGAAGCCAGTCAACCTCAACCTATCATGCTCTAGCGCAGCGCGGCTTTCAGCGTCTCCCCGGCGAAGCCATTACCCGATATGAATTTCGGGCTTCGCCGTTCCCCCCAATGAGTGGGGTCTGGGGCCTACTGGCCCCAGCCGGGTCCAGGGGCAGCGCCCCTGGCCTTCTTACAATAACGGCCCATCCACCCCCAGAATCTCCCGACGAATCACCTTAAGCGGCACGGTACTCGCCGCCAGGAACCGATCGTGAAAATGCGCGAGCGAAAACGCCGGTCCCTCCTTCGTCTGCACATCGGCGCGAAGTTTCAGGATCATTAGTTTCCCGAGCGTGTAGGAGAAATACCCGGGATCCGAAGTGCCGCGGCGCGCTTCCTTATAAGCTACCGGCTTAGGCTGGAAGCATTCCTTTGCCATCATCGTCGTCGCGTCCGCGAGACTCATGCCGTGCGTGTGCATTTCCACCGATCCGATCAGCCGGCAATCGCGCAGCAGCGCATCCTGCAATTGCGCCAAACGCAGTTTCGGGTCGCCGTTGCCGAGGCCCTCGGCGGGCATCATCTGCTCGGAATAATGCGCCCAGCCTTCCGTTGCGGTATAGGAATGCCCGGTCTTGCGCACCAGCGACCAGTTCGGGTTGGCGCGCGCGTACAGATACTGCACGAAATGACCTGGCAGCGCTTCGTGCACTGTCAGGTTCAGCAGCAGGGGGCGGTTGAAATAGGCGAGATATTCCTCCTGCTCCGCCTTGGGTTTCGCGAGGTCGGGCGGGGTGATGTAGTAGTAGGCCTGGATGGCGTGCTGCTCGAACGGACCGGGCGGATCCATTTCGCCAAAAATCAGCGCACGCTGAAACGCGGGGGTTTCTGCGACCGTGGGCAGGTCGGTGCCCGGCAGGTCGACGATCTTGTGGGACACGATGAAGGCGCGCAGATCGGCCAACTGGCCGCGCGCGGTGGAAATCAGGTGCGCGGCGTCCGGATGGTCCTGTTCGATGATTTTCAGTGCGTCCGAGGGGTTTTTCGGATCGACCAGGCGGGAGGTGGCGGCGAATGCATCCTGGTCGCGCTTCAGTTGCGCACGGCCGGCAGCGAGAACGTCGTCGGCCTTCAGATCGATCATGTCGGCGGCGAGCAGGCGACGGAAATTGTCGGCGCCATACACGAAACTGCCCTGCGCGGTGGCTTTCTGGCGGCCGAGCCACGATTGAAAATCACGCGCGGCGGCAATAGCGGTTTTGGTGGCGGCGGAAAGTGCCGCCTGCGTCTTCTTGTCCTTGACGCCGTTGAATGCGGCGGGGACGTCGTGGCCGATAAAATCGATGGCGCCGGCGACGTTCTCAAGCCCGATTTCCAGCCACGGCGCCGGTATCGCGGTGAGGTTCTGCCGGGCGACCGCGAACAGGCCGGGGATCTGCTTTTCACGTGCGATCACCGATTGCAGGCGTTGCGCTGCCGGCGCGAAATTGCGCGCGATCAGCGTATATGGCGCCTGGGTCGCCAGGCCGACATAGGCGTCGGGATTGTGCCGCCATTGCTGAACCCGTTCTTCTTCCAGCAGCTGGCCGCCGATTTCGGCTTGCAGCACGTCGCGGTCGTCGCGCTCGCTGGCGGTGAGATGGGACGTATCGACCTGGGCGAGCTGGTCGAGTGTCGCGTGCAGCCGATGCGCCTCGATGCCGTGCGCACGGGCGGACTGGTCGTCCAGCCTGGCGTCGCCGGCATGCAGGCCGAGGCTGGTCGCGGCCACCGGATACGCGGCTTCCTCGTGATCGAAATAGCTTTTCACGATCGAGGTGTAGTCGGCGGCCGGGGCGGCTGGCGCGGCCTGGGCGGTCGCGGCCGCCAGCACAAGCGCGATCGTGCCGCCGGCGCGGCAGACAGATTTGATAGTCACTCGACTCCCCCCGAGATTAGCAGGATTTACACTGTATCACCGGTATCGGCGCCCGAAAGGCGGATGCGCGATTGAGTGATCACATGCCGGCCGGTATAGGGCGGCCCCCATCCGGGAATGTCCACCGCATGCGCCTGCCGCCCCTGCTCTGCCTGGCCCTCTGCGGCGTACTGCCCTGCGCGCCGAGCCGCGGCCAGACGGCGGTGCAGTCGCCAGGACCGGGGGTATCCCCATCCGCCGCCGCGAATGCGGACACGCACGAGCAGGAAACCCTGCTCGGCACCATGTGGGGCCTGCGCCCCGCGATGGCGGCAAACGGCATTTCACTGACGCTGACCGACACTTCGGAGGCGCTCGGCAACCCCACCGGGGGGTTACGGCAGCAAGGGGTGTTCGAGGGCGCCGGTTTCGCCAGCCTTGCGTTCGACAGCGGCAAGGCGGGTTTGTGGGACGGGTTTTCCGCTCTTGTCAGCACCTGGGAGGTGTACGGGCGGGGCCTCACCGCCAACGCGGTGGGCAATCTTCACACCATCAGCAGCGCGGAGGCCGATCGCGCGCTGGTGCTGTTCGAGTTGTGGGCGGAACAGGCGACGCCCGACGGCCGGGTTAGCCTGCGCGTCGGCCAGCAGGGCGCGGACCAGGAGTTCCTGGTGGACCAGTATGGCGGCCTGTTCGTGAATGCGCATTACGGGTTTCCCAACCTGCCGAGCACGGATCTGCCCAGCGGCGGGCCGGACTATCCGCTCGCCACGCCCGCGGTGCGGCTGAAGCTGCTGCCCAGCGATAACGTCACCGTGCTGCTGGCCCTGTTCAATGGCGATCCGATACCGGCGGGGCCCGGCGACGACGCACAATTGCGCGAAGGCGGCGGCACCAGTTTCCGCACCAATGGCGGCGCGTTGTGGTTAGCCGAGGCACAATGGGCCCGCAACCAGGGCAGCAACGCCAGCGGGCTGCCGGGTACCTTCAAGATCGGCGGCTGGTATCATTCGGGTTTCTTCGCCGATCAGCGGCTCGATGCCAGTGGGCGCTCGCTGGCCGACCCGGCGAGCGACGGCCAGCCCCTGCTGCGGCACGGCGATTTTTCGGTCTATGCGCTGGCCGATCAGGTGCTGGCGCGGCCGCAAGGCGGCGAGATCGATGGGTTCCTGCGCATCATGGGCGCTCCGGCCGACCGCAATCTGATCGAGTTCTCGATGGACGGCGGCGTCAGCTGGAAGGGCATGCTGCCCGGGCGCGGCGACGACGTTGTCGGCATCGGGCTGGAATGGGCGCGCGTCGGCGACCAGGCGAGCAAGCTTGATGGCGACATCGGCCGCCTTTCGCACGAGCCGTATCCGGTGCGGCGGTGGGAGGCTGTGCTCGAGCTGACCTATCAGGCGGCTATCAAGTCCTGGTGGCAGCTGCAGCCGGACATTCAGTATGTGATCCGCACCGGGGGCGGCATACCCACGCT
Source organism: Rhodospirillales bacterium (assembly GCA_015654825.1). Classification (GTDB taxonomy): domain Bacteria; phylum Pseudomonadota; class Alphaproteobacteria; order Acetobacterales; family Acetobacteraceae; genus CAJCIS01. The sequence continues at coordinate 10,487 of JAATGE010000578.1, read as the reverse complement.
GACGGATCCGACAGAGCGTGCCGGCGAAGCACTAGTTCTGGGCCTGCGCCGCACCGCGACGATCTGATTGCCGTGCAATGCCTGAATCGCGCCGGCCCCGGCTTGTGCGGCGCCGCACCGCAACCTAGCGTACGGCCATGCTGATCCAGGCTCCCATCGCCCCCATCGCCTTTCCGTATCCGACGCCGCCCGATCCGGGAACCGTGCGGCAGGTGGCGCCCGGCGTGCTGTGGGCGCGGTTCGCGCTGCCGTTCCGGCTCAATCATGTGAATGTCTACCTGATCGAGGATCACGACGGCTGGGTCGCGGTGGATACCGGGATTGCGCTCGACGACACCAGGGAAGCCTGGAACGCGTTGCTCGAGGGCCCGCTGCGCGGCCAGGGCCTGACCGCCATCGTTGCCACCCACTACCACCCGGATCATGTCGGGCTGGTGGGGTGGCTGACCGAGCGCTTCGGCATTCCCTTGCACATGCCGCGCAACGAATTCCTGACCTGCCTGGCGATTCAGCACCGCGCGTTTGCCGCCAATCGTCCGTTCTACAAGGAGCATGGGCTGCCGGACGATGCCACCGAGCGGGTTACCACCGGTGGGCACGGCTATCTGCGGCTGGTGACGGGGCTGCCGACGCAGTTCCAGCAGCTCTCGATGGGTGGCTCGCTGAGCATCGGCGGCAGGCGCTTCGAGGTGCTGACCGGCGGCGGCCACGCGCCCGAGCAGGCCATGCTGTATTGCGCCGACGATAATATATTCTTCAGTGCCGATCAGGTGCTGACGCGAATCTCGCCGAACATCAGCGTGCAGGCGATGGAGCCGGAAGCCGATCCGCTGGGCGAATATCTGAACTCGCTGGCGAATTTGCGCGAGGTCATCCCACACGATGCCGTGGTGCTGCCGGGGCACCATATGCCGTTCACCGGATTGCATGCGCGGGTCGGCGAGCTGGCGGCGCATCATGCCGAACGTTGCGCACTGATTGCCGAGGCGTGCCGTATCGAGCCGCGCACCGCGACCGATCTGGTGCCGACGGTGTTTGCGCGCGTCATGGATCCGCACCAGATGGGTTTCGCGTTCAGCGAAGTGGTGGCGCACGTGAATTACATGCGCAATCGCGGCGAGCTGGTGCAATTCCGCGATACGGATGGTGTGCTGCGTATGCGCGCGGCGTGAGGAAGGGAAGCAAGGCCAGGGCAGAGCCCTGGCCTTCCTTATGACTGCTTTTCTTTTCACCGTCGCCTCATTCGTCGGCGCCTTTCTGCTGTTCTGGTCGCAGCCGCTGATCGGCAAGGCGCTGCTGCCGTTGCTGGGCGGCGCGCCGTCGGTGTGGAACACCGTCATGATGTTCTTCCAGCTCGTTCTGCTGGCGGGATATGTCTATGCGCATGCGCTGGCCCGCCTGCCGCGGCGCTGGCAGGCACGCGTGCATGGCATCGTGCTGCTTGGCGGATCGCTGGTGCTGCCGTTCGCCGATACATCGCACCTGGTGCCGCCCGCGGCGGGCGCCTCGCCGGTGCTGTGGCTGGTGGTGGCGCTCGCCTCCACGGTCGGGCTGCCGTTCTTCGCGGTCTCGGCCAGCGCGCCCTTGTTGCAAAGCTGGTTCAAGGGGACCGGCGACCGGTCAGCGAACGATCCGTATTTTCTTTACGCCGCCAGCAATCTGGGCAGCCTGATGGCGCTGCTGAGTTTTCCGTTCGTGCTGGAGCCGGCGATGACCGTGAGCGGCCAGGCCCTGGGCTGGGCCGGGCTCTATGCCGTGCTCGTGGTCTTGCTGGCGATCTGCCTTCATCGGGCGCGCGGGCTTGCCGCGCAGGCGCCCTCCTTTGCAATCGCAAGCCCTGGCTGGGCGCGGCGGGCGACCTGGGTGTTCCTTGGGTTCGTACCCTCCAGCCTGCTGCTCGGCGTGACCGCCTATGTGGCGACGGATCTGGCCTCGGTTCCGCTGCTGTGGGTGATGCCGCTGGCGCTCTATCTGCTGAGTTTCGTTCTCGCATTCGGACGTTTCTCGGCGCCGGACCGCGTCATGCGGCCGGCCTTCATGGTGTCTCTGTGCGGCACCGCGTTCTTGCTGCTGCTGGCCAAGCTGGGCGGCGGCAATCATTTGCCGATCTGGGCCGTAGTGCCGGCGCATTTCCTGTGTTTCTTCATTGTGGCACTGACCTGCCATATGCGCGTCGCCGCGCTGCGGCCGCCCGCGGCGCGGCTCACCGAATTCTATGTGTTCCTGTCGATCGGGGGGGCGTTGGGCGGCATTTTCAATGCGCTGCTGGCGCCGATGCTGTTTTCCTGGACCTACGAGTACGAAATCGTTTTGGTGCTGGCGTGCACGGTCGGTCTGCTGTTTCCCGGCAACCGCCCGCTGCGGCCGCTGCATTTGCTGGCACCGATCCTGCTGCTGCTGGCGGTAGGCTTGTCGCCGCGCCTGTTGAACGCAGTGCCGCCGACGCGGTTGGCGGAAACGGCGGCACTGATCGCCGCCGCCGGTGCGGCCGTTGTGTTCGCGTTGGGGCGGCACCTGCCGATTGCCGCCGCTACCGGCCTGGCGGGGCTGCTCGGAGGTGCCGCGGTCATTACCGATGCCGGCGCGCTCCATACGGATCGCAGTTTTTTCGGCGTGCACCGCGTCATCGCGCTGGAGGGCGGGCAGTATCGCGCGCTAATGCACGGCAACATCATGCATGGGGCCGAGGCGACAGATCCGGCGCACTGGCGCGACCGGCTCGGCTATTACAGCCCGGGCGGCCCGATCGGGCAGCTGATCGCGGCCCTTCCGCGGGCGCGGCATTTCGGCGTCGTGGGCCTCGGCACCGGTGAGCTCGCCTGCTACGCGCAGCCCGGCCAGGACTGGCATTTTTATGAAATCGATCCAGCCGTGCTGCGCGTGGCGCGGGACACGCGGTATTTTCATTTCATGGGCGAATGCGGCCGCGACGCCAGCGTGACGATCGCCGACGGCAGGCTGGCACTGCAAACGGAGCGGGACGGACTGTTTGATCTGCTGGTCATCGATGCGTTCAGCTCCGATGCCATTCCGATGCATCTTCTGACTCGCGAGGCGTTCGCGTTGTACGGGCACAAACTGGCGCCGGGTGGCGTTCTGGCGCTGCATGTCAGCAACCGCTATGTGAAACTATCCCCGGCGGTCGCGGTTACTTCGGCGGCGGCGGGTTTTAGCGGGCTCGATCAGTCCTATGCCGCTTCGGCCGCGGAGAGCGCGGCGCACGTGCTGCCATCGGAATGGATCGCGTTGGCGCCGGACGCGGCCACGCTGGGGCCGCTGGCGGCCGATCCGCGCTGGTCGCATTTGGCAGCGGCGCCGGGGCTGCGGGCCTGGACGGACGCTTACTCGAACATTCTGGCAGTGATCCGTTGGCGCTGACAAGGACGTCGGTGGCCATTATAGAATTGCCTGACGATGTGCGCGGTTGGGTCATGGCGGTGTCTTACGCTAGTTCGATGATCACCGGTACATGGTCGGAGGGCGTGTCCTCGCCGCGCTCATGCCGTTGCGGCGTTGCAGCGACAAGCCGCTCGGCGACCGTCGGCGACAGCAGCGCGTGGTCGATGCGCAGGCCGCGATCCTTTTGCCAGGCACCGGCCTGGTAGTCCCAGAAAGTGTAGGCCTTGCCGGTCGGTTTCAGCGCGCGCACTGCGTCGGTCAGCCCGGCCCAGATCAATTGCCAGTAGCGCGCGCGTGTTGGCGGCCGTAGCAGGGCGTCGTCCGGCGGCAGCGTGCCCGGGGCGTAATCGATGTCCTCGGGGCATACATTGTAATCGCCGGCGAGGATCAGCGGCTTGTCGTCGGCGAGCAGCCCGGTCGCGTGGGCATACAACGAATCCATCCAGCGGATTTTGTATTCGTAGCCGGCCTCGCCGCCGGAATTGCCGTTCGGCAGATAGAGGTTGCCGATGCGCAGACCGCCAACGTCGATTTCGATGTAGCGCGCGTGCGCATCGTCGGCGGGCAGTCCGGGCAGCGCAGGGTGCGACACGTTCATTTCGGAGCGGCTCAATATCGCCACGCCGTTGAAACCCTTCTGGCCGGCGAGGGCCGCGTGCCAGCCCGCATTGCGGAAACTCGCGGGAAACGCAGCGGCCTCGCACTTGATTTCCTGCATGAGCAGGAAATCGGGATTTTCGCGCGCCAGCCAGGCCAGCACGTTCTTCTCGCGGGCGCGGACGCCGTTGACGTTCCAGGTGGCGATGCGCACGGCGGGCGCGTCAGTCCACGGAAAAGCTGATACCGCAGCCGCAGGCGCTGGTGGCGTTCGGGTTGCGCACCGAAAAATAACTGCCCATCAGCTCGTCCTTGAAATCGAGCTCGGCGCCGGCGAGCAGGTCGAGGCTGGTGGGGTCCACCAGAACGCGCGCGCCGTCGCGTTCGATCACCAGGTCGTCCGGCGCGGTGCCGGCGTCGAGGTCGAAGCTGTACTGAAAGCCGCTGCAGCCGCCGGCGAGCACGGCGACGCGCAAGGCGGCCGCCGAACCGGTGGTGGCGACGATTTCAGCGATGCGGGCAGCGGCTCGGGGGGATACGGAGAAGGTCATGCACCATAGATAGCACGCTGGGGGGCGAGTTGAAGCAGGAAGGCAAGGGGTAGTAAGGCCAGGGCTCTGCCCTGGACCCGCTGGGGCCTGAGGCCACAGACCCCCGATAATTGGAGTCTCGCGGTGGAACTTAATGAATGGGGGTCTGGGGCCTCAGGCCCCAGCGGGGGTCCAGGGGGCAGAGCCCCTTGGTTTTTTTGATGCCCTTAGCCTGCTACGCCGTCTCCACCACCCGCGGCCGCCTGCACCACGAGCCGGAGGCCCCGACGCGCGGCCCCTTCCAGCGCGACCGCGACCGCATCATCCACAGCTCCGCGTTCCGCAAGCTCCAACACAAAACCCAGGTCTTCGTCACCCACGTCGGCGACTTCTTCCGCACGCGCCTGACCCACAGCATCGAAGTCGCGCAAATCGCCCGCTCGATCGCCCGCGAGCTCGACCTGAACGAGGACCTGGCCGAAGCCCTGGCCCTGGCGCACGACCTCGGCCACCCCCCGTTCGGCCACGCCGGCGAGGACGCGCTGAACGCGCGCATGAAGCCGTGGGGCGGCTTCGATCACAACGCTCAAAGCCTGCGCGTGGTGACGCGCCTCGAGGCACGCTACGCCGGCTTTGACGGGTTGAACCTGACCTGGGAAACCCTGGAGGGCCTGGTCAAGCACAACGGCCCGCTGACCAGGCCGCCCGGCTACATCGAGGCCTACAACAAGCTGCACGATCTGCAGCTCGGCACGCAGGCCTCGGCGGAGGCGCAGGTCGCGGCCATCGCCGACGACATCGCCTACCACAGCCACGACCTGGACGACGGGATGCGCGCCGGCCTGTTCGGGCCGGACGAAATCCGCCATTTGCCGGTAGTGGGCGAGGCGCTGGCCGAGGCGCGGCGCAGCTCGCTCGACGTGCCGCCGCCGCGGCTGCGCCATGAGACTATCCGCCGCGTGATCAACGAACTTGTCAGCGACGTGGTGGCGGAGAGCCGCCAGCGCCTCGGGCATATGGCCCCGGACAGCGCGGACCGCATTCGGCGCGCCAAAAAGCCGGTAGTGGGGTTCGCGCCGCGCATGGCGGAGGCGAATTTCGCGATCAAGGATTTTCTGCGCGCCCGCATGTACCGGCACTGGAAGGTGAACCGGATGACCAACAAGGCCCGCCGCATGGTGGAGCAACTGTTCACGCTGCTGCACGACGATCCCTCGACCCTGCCGGACGGATGGCGGGCGCTGGCCGGAGAGGGGCAGACCGCGCAGTCCGCCCAGGTGGTGTGCGACTACATCGCCGGCATGACGGACCGCTTCGCAATCGACGAGTTCAAGCGCCTGACCGACATTTCCCTGCAGGCCTGATCCTCATCCGGTTACGTCCCTCCCAAGCCGCCCGCATTGACATGTGCATCACATGCGCTCATCGTTTGAGCATGAGCGTGATGGTTCAAATTCGAAATGTGCCGGAGACGCTGCATCGCCAGCTCAAGTCGCGTGCGGCGCTGGCTGGCATGTCACTCTCCGACTACCTGCTCAACGAGCTTCGCCAGATCGCCGAGCGCCCCAGTCTCGACGAACTGCGCGCACGCATGGAGCGTCGCGCCCCGACAGTTCCCTCGCTCGCACCAGCCGAGGCGGTCCGTGCCGAGCGCGACCGAATGTGATGGTCGTCGACGCATCGGCGTTGATAGAAGTGCTCTTGCGCACACCGGCGGCAACCGCAGTCGAAAATCTGCTGTTTGCCGCAGGCCAGACCCTTCATGCGCCGCATTTGCTCGACGTCGAAATCGCGCAAGTGACCCGCCGGTATGCGGCAAAAGGCGAGATCGATGGCGAACGCGGCCGCGCCGCGCTGACCGATCTTTTCGATTTTCCGTTGCGCCGCTACCCGCATGATTTCCTGCTGCCGCGCGTGTGGGAATTGCGGAACAACCTCACGGCCTATGACGCCGTCTATGTCGCCCTGGCCGAGGCGCTCGACGCCACCTTGCTCACCCGCGACCACCGCCTCGCCGCCGCCGCCGGCCATCACGCCCGGGTCGAGCTGGTGTGAAGGCCCGCAACCCTGACCAATTGACTTGTCGACCCATGTGTATAACTATGCCTTACGATACACATCGGTCCCCGCCATGCGCACCAACGTCGTAATTGACGATGCCCTGATGAACGAGGTGCTGGAACGCACCGGCATGCCAACGAAGAAGGCGGCGGTGGAGAAGGGGCTGCGTCTGCTGATCACGATGGCCAACCAGAAGGCTGTGCTGGACCTGGCCGGCGTCGGTTGGCAGGGCGACCTCGACGCCATGCGCGAAGGCCGCGATTGGGAATATAAAGACCGCAAGCTTGATCAGGACGACGAGGCATGATCCTGGTCGATACCTCGGTGTGGATCGATCATTTCAATAATGTCGAGAACTCCGAAGTTCAGACGTTGCGCCGGCTCCTGTCAGAAGGACAGGTGGCGATCGGCGATCTTATATTGCTGGAGATCTTGCAGGGAGCCGGGTCGGATGCGCTGGCGCGGCTTTACGAGCGGCAACTTGGTCGGTTGCCCGCGCTGGCCCTGATGTCGCCGGCGTTGGCGGTTCGTGCCGCGGCGCATTACCGCACGTTGCGCGGGCTCGGCATCAGCGTGCGCAAGCTGGCCGACCTGGTGATTGGATCGTTCTGCATCGAAGGCGGCTTCACGCTGCTGCATCGCGATCGTGACTTTACCCACATGGAACGCCATCTCGGCCTGCGGACGCTGTCCCCCTCCATGCACTGAGGGGAGCGCCGCAGGCGAGCGTTGCGTCAGGCGGCGCGTTCCGGCCGGTTGTGGATTTCGCAGCGCCAGGTCGACAGGCGGTATTTCGGGTGCTCGGCCAGGTAGGCGGCGGCCAGCGGTTGCGCTTCGGTCAGGCAGGCCATCGGGCTGGAAACAGCGTCCAGCATCGGACGGCGCTCGACGCAGGCCGAAGCGTCGGCAGCGAGGCAATAGACCAGTACTAGTTCAACCACAGCATGCGTCCTTTCGAATTTTCAGACTGCCGTGCGGTGTCAGTGGCGTTTTGTGCACCGCAGCATAAAACAATGGCGTTCGGCAAGCGGTTTTCAACGGGCTTTCGCTGTCCTTACGGGTATATGAATAAAAACCTAAGTAGGCAAGAACAAACTACGAACGCCCGACGGCAACGCAGCAGAAATCCCCGCGAGGCTGTGCACGACGCCGCCGAATTGGTGCATATCGGCCACCATTTCGGGTAACACCCGCCACCGCCCGAAAGTTCAACCGAGGTTTCCGTTGTCCGACAATTTGTTCATCGACCTGCGCGACCACGTGGTGCGCAGCCTGGCGACGATCCTGCCCGACCTGCCGCCGGAGGTACTCGATCGCGTCGAGGTCACCCCGACCAAGGATCCGGCGCATGGTGACATGGCGACCAACGCGGCCCTGGTCGCCGCCAAGCCGGCCGGCCGCAAGCCGGCGGAGATCGCGGCGCTGCTGGTCGCCGCGTTGCGGCGAGCGCCGGAGGTGGCCGAGGCCGAGCAGGCAGGCCCCGGCTTCGTCAATTTGAGGCTGCGGCCGGAAACGCTGCAGGCGCAGGTGCCGGTCATTCTGCGCGCCGGCACGTTGTACGGCGCGACCCGGGCGGGGCAGGGGCTGCGGGTCAATGTCGAATATGTCTCGGCCAACCCGACGGGCCCGATGCATATCGGCCATTGCCGTGGTGCCGTGGTCGGCGACGCCTTGGCCAATTTGCTGACCAGGGCCGGCTACGACGTTACCAAGGAATTTTACGTCAACGATTCCGGGGCGCAGGTCGTCGCCCTCGCCTGGGCGACGTATTTTCGCTATTTGCAAGCCCTGGGAACCAGTTTGACCGAGGACGAGTTTGCCGCCCAGGTTCCCGGCGGGCTGCAATATCGTGGCGAGTATCTGATGCCGGTCGGCGAAGCGCTGGCGGCGGGCTACGGTCCAATCTTCGCCGGGCCGGACTTGAGCGTCGCCGACCCGGCGCTATGGCTCGATACCGTGCGCGATTTCGCCATTCGAAAAATGCTGGCGGCCACCAAGGAAGATCTGGCGGCACTCGGCGTTGTGCAGGACGTATTCTCGAGCGAACGCGCGTTGCTGGAAGGTGGCGCGGTTGAGCGCACGATCGAAATTCTGCGCGAACGCGGATTGATCTATGAAGGCGTGCTGGAGCCGCCGCGCGGCAAAACGCCGGAGGATTGGGAGCCGCGCGCGCAAACCCTGTTCCGCGCCACGCAATTCGGCGACGAGGTGGATCGGCCGCTGCGCAAGAGCGACGGCAGCAACACCTATTTTGCCAACGATATCGCTTACCACGCGGACAAGATGGCGCGCGGCGCGCAATTGATGATCGACGTCTGGGGCGCCGACCATGGCGGCTACGTGTCGCGGCTCAGCGCCGCCGTGCGCGCGCTGGCCGACGCGGGCCAGCAATTCCAGGTGGTGCTGTGCCAGATCGTGCACGTGCTGCGCGGCGGCCAGCCGGTGCGCATGAGCAAGCGCGCCGGCAGCTTCGTGACGCTGCGCGACCTGATCGACGAAGTCGGGCGCGACGCCGTGCGCTTTACGATGCTGACGCGCAAATCCGACGCCCAGATGGAGTTCGACCTCGACCTGGTGGTGGCGCAGACGCGCGACAACCCGGTGTACTATGTGCAGTACGCGCACGCCCGTTGCCGCAGCGTGCTGCGGCTGGCGGCGGAGCAATTCGGCGTAGAGGCGGCGACCGACGCCGCCCTGGCGGATGCCGACCTCAGCGCGTTGACGGACGAAGCGGAGCTCGCGGTAATCCGCCGCATGATCGCCTGGCCGCGCATCGTATGGGCCGCGGCGCAGGCGCGGGAGCCGCACCGAATCGCGTTTTTTCTCTATGACTTGGCGGCCGACTTTCATATGCTGTGGAACCGTGGCAGGGAGGAATCGAGCCTGCGCTTCATCCAGGAGGCAGAGCCGGTCCGCACCCGGGCCCGTCTTGCGCTGGTGGCCGCGGTGGCCGCCGTGCTGCGGGCAGGCTTTTCCGTGGTGGGTGTCGAGCCCGCCGAGGAGATGCGCTGACCGCCCGACATTTCGCGAGGAGCGCTGACCCATGGCCGAGCAGATCCGACTGGAAGAAGGGTTTCGCCCAAGCTACCGGCCGGACCGGCGCGGCGCCGGGTTCGATCCGGATATGCGGCGCATGGGCCTGGTCGCGGCGGGCCTCGGCGCCGGTGTGGCACTGCTGGTCGGCGCCGCGACCCTGCTGCGCCCGGCACATCATGGCACTCCCGTGGTGGCGGCGGAGACGGGACCGGTGCGTGTAAAGCCGCTGGATCCGGGCGGCATGAAGTTCAGCGGTGCCGATATCGGCGCGGTCAGCGGCCAGGGGCCGCAACTCGCGCCGGCAGCGGAACAGCCTGAAATCGCGGCGCTGAAGGCGCAATTGCAGCAAGTGAAAAAGCAGTTGGCGAAACAGGCCGCGGCGACGGTGCAAGCGACGAAACTCGCGCAGGTCGCGGCCGCGCAACCGAAAGTGGCGGCGCCCGTGCCGGTGGAACGCGCCAGCGCGACGGCGCGCATCGTTGTGCCTCCGCCCATTGCGCCGATACCGGCTGCCGGCACGCAGGTGCAGCTGGCGGCGTTCAGCGACGCAGCGACGGCGCGCGCCGCATGGGCGTCGCTGGCAAAGCAGGCGCCCGATCTGTTGCGCGGGCATACCCCGGACGTTACGCGCGTGGACGCGGCGGGCCGCACGATGTGGCGGCTGCGGACGGGCAATTTCGGTACCGTTACCGAGGCAGCGAAATTTTGTGCCAAGGTACGGGATCGCGGAGGTTCGTGCTCCATTGCGGCGTTTTAGAACCCGACGCAAAGGCCAAAACGAAGGCCAAATGAATAAAAGTTTTTTGGTTCTTTTTTTCAAAAAAGAACTTCTTTTTGAAAAAAGAAGCAAAAACTTTGGTTAAT
>JAATGE010000141.1 GCA_015654825.1 Rhodospirillales bacterium | reverse complement strand
TTGGACGCTGCAACTTTCTGCCGATGTCCATGGCAACTCGGGAATTGCCTGAGCGGCAGAACAGATCCTTATTCGGCGGGCTGGTGTTCTGATCGGTGACGAAGGGCAGCAGGTCGACGCCATCCATCGTGCGATCGTTCGGCATTGCGGCGCCGGCGGCCGCCGCAGCCGTCGCGAAGATGTCGACGTGACCGACGGGCGCTGCGTATTTGGTGCCCGGCTGAATATGCGCCGGCCACCGAATGAAATAGGGCACGTGCATGCCGCCCTCGAAGAACGTGGCCTTCCAGCCGCGGTAGGGACGATTGATGTCCGGCAGGCCGATATAATGCGCGCCGCCATTGTCGCTGGTGAAAATCACCAGCGTGTTGCGGTCCAGTCCCTCATCCTTCAGCGATTGGAGCAGGCGGCCAATGTTACGGTCCAGATTGCGGACCATGGCCGCGTAAACCCGTAACCGGTGATCCGCTATATTCGGTAGCGCATCAAAGTCGGTTTTGGTCGCCTGCAGCGGCGTATGCACGGCGTTCGGCGCGAAATACAGGAAGAACGGACGGTTGCGGTTGGCATGAACGGCGGTGATCGCCTGGTCCGTCAGATAATCGGTCATGTAACCGGCGGGCTGAAACCAGGGCGAACCGTTGAACTGCACGCCCCAGGGCAGCGCCGCCCACAGGAACAGGTCGATCGGATCGAAATCCTGGTGGGAGTTCTCGACACCCGGATCGTTCTTGGGGAGATACATTGACGCCCCGGGCGCGAAGCCGAGGCTTTCATCGAAGCCTTTCTGCTCCGGGCGGCTGCCGGCCACGGCGCCGAGGTGCCATTTTCCGAAATGCAAGGTGTGGTAACCCTGCTTACGCAACAGATCGGCAACGGTGATTTCGCGTGCGGGAATGGCTTCGCTGTCCAGCGGCGGCATGTTCTCCACCACGTCCTCGTGGAAAACCGCAGGATGCGCCTCCTTGCTTTGCATCATGGCGATCACACGCGCAAACGACACCGGCGCCGGCGTGAATTCGAACCCGAAACGCGTGCCGTATCGACCCGTCATGATCGCGGCGCGGGATGGCGCGCAGGTGGCGTTGCCCGCGTAGCAGTTGGTGAGTTCCACGCCCTCGTGCGCTATGCTGTCGATATTCGGCGTCGGCACGGCGCCCGCGGCGACACCGCCGCCATGCACGGTAATGTCGTTGAAACCGAGATCGTCGGCGAGAATCACGACGATATTGGGCGGCCGCTGGTCCGCGGGTTTGGCCGCGACAGCCGGCCCCTGATCCCACGTGACCGGATGGTTCGGTGCCACGGCGGGAACTTTCAGCGATGCCAGGAACAGAATGATCTTGATGCGGTGCAGCCAGGCAACGCCCGCCAGAACCGCGAGAACGCCGACGATACCGCCGATATATTTGAATGCCTTCATGGCGCGGCCCGCAGGAAACGGCCGGATGCGAACAAGGCAACCATCACCGCTTCGGCAATCATCGGCGGCAGCATGGCGGATTCGAACGGCGTCGCCGCCAGGGCCACGAAACGGCCCGCGAGTGCCAGCGCCACCAACAGCAGCGGCGCGGTCAGCAGGCCGGGGGCCCGGCGCACTCCGGCAGCAAGCGCCAGCAACCCTGCCGTGGCGAAGAACGCGCCTAGGTCAGCGCGCAAACTGGCCATGCCCAGGGTGCGGATCGCGCCGATGCCGAGGCGGGCGCCGATGCGGGCGGGATCGAACCAGGCGACGAGGGCGATCAGCAGCAGGACGGCGCCGGTGGCGACAATGGCCAGGCGCAGGATGTTGTTTTTCATTTCAGTCTCACTCCCTAAGAAGGCCAGCGGCTCTGCCCCTGGACCAAGCTGGGGACTAGTCCCCAGACCCCATTTAATTGACATATCGCATGCCAAATCTAGCAGCTTACTTCGACGGCGTCCAACGAGCGCGCGCAGCGGAAGCCGATGTGGCTGGTGCTGACGCCGGCGTGAACGGCGATGCGCGCCGCGGGACGGTAGCGTAGGCAGTATTCGGCCGCGCACAAATAGGACCCGCCGCGCAACGCTATCATTGGCCCGTCCTCGCCGGGGGGTGGCGGCGTGCAGCCGCACGAGCCGTCGAATTTGCTGGTTGTCCACTCCCAGACATTTCCGGCCATGTCGTGCAGGCCGAACCCGTTCGGCGGAAAACTGCCGACCGGCGTCGTGCCGGGCGTTCCGCGGGCGAAATACCACGGGAAGGCGCCGGTCCAGATATTCGCCATCAGCGCGCCGTCCGGGCTGAATTCGTTGCCCCAGCAATAGGTGGCACCGTCGAGGCCGCCGCGCGAAGCTGCCTCCCACTCCCATTCGGTCGGCAGCCGCGCGCCGCGCCAGGCCGCGAACGCGGCGGCATCTTCCTGGGCGATATGCACCACCGGGTGATCTTCCTTGCCCTGGAAGGAGGTTCCGGGCCCGTCCGGGCTGTGCCAGGCGGCACCCGGCACAAAGCGCCACCACAGCGCCGGATTGTGCAGATCGACGGGATGCTCCGACATGGTGAAAACCATCGATCCCGCCGGCTCGTTGCGCTCCGCCTGGGTGCGCCAGCCCGTTGCGGCAACGAACCCCGCGAATGCGCGATTGGTTGTCTGTGTAGAGTCCAGCAGAAACGGATGGATTTCGCGTATTCGTGCCGGCCGCTCCTCCGGATAATGACTGTCGGAGCCGGTCCGCACCCGCCCACCCGGGATTCGTATCATCTGTATCAATGGGGTCTGGGGACTAGTCCCCAGCGGGGGTGCAGGGGGCAGAGCCCCCTGGCCTTCCTTACTGCCTCCAAGTCAGTTCCCGCATAAACTTCGCGGTCTCCAACAACGTAGGATCTTGGCTGTCGATCTTGATCTGCACCCGCTCGATCACCCCCTGAAACGGTGTAGGCCCCCGGTAAGCGGTGGAAACCTGATTGCCAAGGTCGGCGCCGACGGAAACGCCGTCATAGGAGATCGCCATCAGGCAACGATCGAACGTATGTTCCGCCACCTTCTCGCCGTTCACGAACAGCGCGCCGCCGCCGTCGAACGGGCGGGAAGTCATTTTCTGCTGATAAGTCACGGTAAGTTTGCCATCCGGCAGCTTGCCCGGGGCGACGATTTTTTCCACCCAGGGGATCAGGCTGGTTTCGTAGAATAGTGTTCCATCCAGCACGTACAGCGTGAAGCCGGCATGTTTCGATCCGCCGGCGATCAGCACGCCGTCGCCGCGGCCGGGCAGGCGGATCAGATCGACGTCGATTGTGTGATCCTGGCCGCAGACGCCGGGGGCCACGTCGTGCGCCATGCGCTCGATCGGCGGGCGCAGATCCCAGTACGGGCGGGTGCCTCGACGCTGCCGGTCCTGCACCATTTTCACGATCAGCGCACGATCATCGAGCGGCAGCACGCCGTAGCGCGTAGCGGCCGCGTCCCACTTTGCCTTCAGTTGGGCGGCGATATCCGGAAACTGGCCGGAAAGATCGGTCAGCTCGTTCGCCTCGTGCGACATGTCGTAGAGCGCCCAATGATCGGTGGCGAAATCGGCGCCGCGTTCGTGGTCCGCGGTCAGGCGCCATTTGCCCGACTGGTAGGCGCGCATGCCGCCGAGCTCGTAATATTGCTCGGTGCGGGTCGGCGCGTCCGGGCTGGTGAAGGTGGCGAAAGCGCTGGCGCCCTCGATGGGTTTTTGGTGCCGCCCTTGGTAGGTGGCTGGACGATGCACGCCGGCGGCTTCGAGCAGCGTCGGGAACAGGTCGACCACGTGCACGAATTCCTGGCGGATCGCGCCATGATCCTTGATGTGGGCAGGCCAGCTCACGATCATCGGGTCGGCGACACCGCCGAGATGCACATACTGCTTGTATTTGCGGAACGGTGTGTTGCTGGTGCAGGCCCAGCCCATCGGGTAATGCGGAAAGGTCGCGTCCTCGCCCATCACGTCGTACAGCGCTGCTGCCTGCTCCAGCGGCACCGGCCGCATGAAGGCGGTCGCAAAGATGTTCGGCGTGCCGGTGGGCGAGCCTTCGGCCGAGCCGCCATTGTCGGAGAACAGCAGCACCAGGGTGTTGTCGCGCACGCCGATGCGGTCCAGCGCCGCCATCAGGCGCCCGACATTGTCGTCGAGGCACGAAATGATGCCGGCATAGACTTCCATGTAGCGGGCATATACGTGCTTTTGCAACGGGCTCAGGCTGTCCCAGGGATCGGCGCCGAATGATAGCGGCGGCAACTGCGTGGTTTCCGGCACCAGGCCCATCTTGCGCTGGCGCTCCAGCCGCGCGGCACGGATTACGTCCCAGCCGGCATCATACTTGCCCTTGTGGCGGTCGCGATCACGGCCGCGCACCTGCAGCGGGGAATGGGCACCGGAAAATGCCAGGGTCAGGAAGAACGGCTTGTCGGGCGCCATCGCGTGCTGCGTATCGATGTAGCGGATCGCGCGGTCGGTCAGATCGTCGGTGACATAATAGTCCGGCACGTCCGGCGGCTCGATCGGGGCCACGCCATCGAACAATTCGCTCGGCTTGAAATAGTCGGTGGAATGGCCCTGGTACCAGTAGGCGCGTTCATAACCGCGGCTGGTGGGCCAGTTATCGTACGGCCCGGTGGCACCGGTGGTTGAATTGTTGTTCAAATGCCATTTGCCGACATGCAGCGTGTTCCAGCCGGCATCACGCAACGTTTCCGCGATCGTGGCGGCATCGTGCGTCAGGTCGCCGCGATAGCCGGGATAGCCGCTGTCGATATCGGCGAGCCAGCCCATGCCGGCGGAATGATGGTTGAGGCCGGTCTGGAACGCGGCGCGGGTGGGCGAGCACATGGCCGTGGTGCGGAAATTCGCGTAGCGCAGGCCGCCGGCGGCCAGCGCATCGAACGCGGGCGTGGGAATTTCACTGCCGTAGCAACCGAGATCGCTGAACCCGACATCGTCGAGAATGATCGTAATGATGTTCGGCGCGCCCGCCGGCGCGCGGCGCGCCGCCTGGTAGGATGGATGGGAATCGGCGAACGAAAGCTCCACCTCCGGGGCGGCACCCTCGGCAACGGCCTTGGGCGTCGCGAATTTCCGCCGCATGTCGCCCAGCTTCGAGCCGCCGGCCGCCAGCGCCGCAACGCCGCCGGCGCCGATCGCGGCCCCGGTCAGCAGCGAGCGCCGGTCAAGCTTTTTGCCGTCCTTGTCGTCCGCCATACATCCTCCTGGCCGGCGATTTCCGGCCCATGCGCCCCGCGTCTGAGCCTAGGCCGCCGGCATCGCGGCCGGCACGGCCAATTCGTGGAGCAGATCCGCGATTTCCCGCGGCGCATCTTCCTGCACGAAGTGGCCGCCATGCAACGTGCGGTGGGCGCGGCCGCGCGCACCGGGAACCCGCGCCTGGAACAGCTTTTCGCCACCTGCCGTAATCGGGTCGGCATCGCTGAACGCGGTGATGAACGGCTTGTCGAATTTCTCGAGCGCACCCCAGGCCGCCTTGTTCTCGCTGACCGACCCGTGCGCCGGCGTGATCGGCACCAGGGCGGGGAATTGCCGCGCGCCTTCCTTGTAGGTCTCGTCAGGGAACGGCGCATCGTAGGCGGCGATTTCCGCCTCGCTGAGGTCGCGCGCGCTGCCGCGGTCGATCAGCGCACCGATCGGCAGAACCGGAACGGTCTGGCTGTATTGCAGCCACATTGCAAAAGCCTCCGGCACGCTTCCGCCCACCGGCAAACCGGTGTTGGAGACGACGACGTTGGCGAACCGCTCGGGCAGCGCCGCCACCAGGCGCAGCCCGATCAGGCCGCCCCAATCCTGGCAGAACAGCGTGATGTCGCGCAGATCGAGCGCCAGCAGCCAGGCGGTCATCCAGGCGACGTGCCGCTCATAAGTGTAATCGGCGCGCTCGCTGGGCTTGTCGGAGCGCCCGAAGCCGATCAGGTCGGGCGCCAGCACGCGGTGGAAGCGGGCCGCCAGGTCGGCGACGATGTGGCGATACAGGTAGCACCAGCTTGGTTCGCCATGCAGCAGCAGCACCGGCGCGGCGCGGCGCGGGCCCTCGTCCAGGTAGTGCAGGCGCAGTTCGGTGCCGTCCGGGCCTGGGATCTGGAGGTAGTGGGGGGCGAAATCGTAGCCGGGGAGGTCGGCGAAACGCTCGTCCGGTGTGCGCAGGATTTTCATGGGGCCCGTGGGCAAGATTATGGCATGATCCGTGCCATTATGGGGTGGCGGCGTCAAGGGCAAGTGAAGGTTAAGGCCAGGGCTCTGCCCTGGACCCGCTGGTGCCTGAGGCCCCAGACCCCCACTCGTTGGGGGGAACGGCGAAGCC
>JAATGE010000092.1 GCA_015654825.1 Rhodospirillales bacterium | reverse complement strand
GATCGAGCCCGTTGGCTGAAAGTTTTTCCGGATCGACGCGCAGGCGGATGGCCGGGTGTTGCTCGCCGCCGATATTGACCAGGCCGACGCCCGGGATTTGCGACAGCTTCTGCGCCAGGATGCTTTCCGCGTAATCGTCGACCGTGGTGATGGGCAGTGTGTCCGATGTCAGGCCGAGTACCAGGATCGGCGCATCGGACGGATTTGTTTCGTGATAGGTCGGCGGGCTCGGCATGTTTTTCGGCAGCTGCCCGGATGCCGCGTTGATCGCAGTCTGCACCAGCTGTGCCGCGGCATTGATGTCGTCGTCGAGGGCGAATTGCAGAACAATGGAGGTGTAGCCGAGCGAACTGGTCGAAGTCATCTGCGTCAGATACGGGATCTGGCCGAACTGCTTCTCCAACGGCGTCGCGACCGAGGATGCCATGGTTTGTGGATCGGCGCCTGGCAGCTGGGCCGTCACCGAGATCGTCGGGAACGAGACGTTCGGGAGCGCCGAAACCGGGAGCAGCGTATAGGCTGTGCCACCGAGCAGAACGATTGCCACGATCAGCAGCGCTGTCGCGACCGGCCGGGCGATGAACGGCGAGGACAGGCTCACTGCAGCAGGCCTTGCGTCGCCGGCGAAAGGTTCTGCACATGCGGATCGCCGGGCGCAACGGCCGCGATACGGGCGCCGTCGCTCAGGCGGTATTGCCCTGCGGTGACGACAATATCGCCTTCCTGCAGGTCCCGGTCGATCAGGGCGCGGCCATCCAGCGATTGCGCAACGTTCACCGGCCGCAGTTTGACCGTGTCGTCGGGTTGGACGACGAACACCAGCGTCCCGCCCTGGCCCTGCTGAAGCGCGGTCAGCGGAACGCTGATGGCGTCACGCCGCGTCTCTGTCACCAGACGCACCGAAACATATTCGCCCGGCCACAGCGCGCGGTTCGCATTCGGAAATGTAGCTTTCAGTTCGACGGTGCCCGAGCTCTGGCTGATCATGTTGTTCAGCAGCAGAAGCGTCCCGGTTCCGAGCTCCGTCGTCGCATCCGCCGAGTAGGCGATGGCGGTCAGTGTTCCGCGCGCCATGGCGGCCTGGACGGTCGGCACGTTCTTTTGCGGCAGGGCGAATACGATGGAAATCGGCTGAACCTGAGTGATTGTGACGATCGGCGTGACGTCGGTGGGCTGCACGATGTTGCCGATATCGATGCCGCGAATACCGGTGACGCCGTCGATCGGCGATTTGATCGTCGTGTAGCTCAACTGGGTTTGCGCATTGGCGATCGCGGCCTTGTCGCTGGCGACGGCGGCCTGTTGTTCGGAGACGGAGGCAGCCTGATTGCCGACCAGCTGCGGGCTGGCGTAGCCCCGCTTTTCGAGCGGAATGGAGCGGCCGAGATTGGCTTGGGCGTTTTCGAGGTGGGCCTGGTCGCGCTGCAGGGAGGCCTGCGCCTGTGCCAGCGCCGCCTGAAAGGGACGTGGATCGAGCTGGGCGATCAGGCTGCCGGGGTGCACGGTCTGGCCCTCGACAAAGCCGATTTCCTGAATGGTGCCGGTTACTTGCGTATGCATGGAGACCGAGTTATAGGCCACGACCGTTCCGATGCCGGTCAGCACGATCGGAATATCGGAAACCCGAACCTTCTCGGTTACGACAGGAATGGGGGGTGCCGTCGCGGGGACCGGCGCGGGCGTGGGCTGCTCATTGACGCGCCATGCCACGACGCCCGCCAAGGCAGCCGCGGCGACAGCCGCGACGATGATCGGGGCCTGCTTCATACGACTGCCTCCTGACGGACGATCCGCCGCGCTCGGCGCGATCATTCACATTTGCACGGCAGCCGCCAAGATCAAGAAAGGTCAGGCCGGGCAATCGCACTTGCGGATGTCGCTGAATGAGGAACAATTAAAAAAAGTTTTTGCTTCTTTTTTCAAAAAGAAGTTCTTTTTTGAAAAAAAGAACCAAAAATCTTTTGTTCATTAGGGTCCTCGATTTGGGTTGAAGAACCTGACTCGTTTGTCAGGTTTGGAGAATTTCAAATTACTTGCGGCTGCATGCCGATCCTGGTTCGGTGTATATGGCTTGGGCGGCCTTGCCGGGGGCGATGGCGTTATCGGCGACGCGGCAATTGATGGTTTGGCGGATCAGAACGATGCCGCCGGTCTGTTTGGCGGCCGCCGGGGGGCGGTAGGCCAGGGCCGCGCCGCGGATGCTGTTGTGCGTCACCGTGGCGCTGCTTGTGCCGGCTAGCGCGATGCCGGCGCCGCCGACATCGCCGACCTGGTTGCTGTCGAGCACGCGGCGAACGGCGCCGACGATATCGATGCCGTGTTCGCGCATGTTGCTGACCTGGTTGCCGGTAATGCGGAAATCGGTGGGATGGGCGGGAAACTCCGCGTTGGGTTTGGCGCAGACATTGACGTAGATGCCGG